>NZ_JBFJHD010000063.1:0-14990 GCF_041613455.1 Pseudoalteromonas sp.
AACCATCAAAAATAGCCACGCGAATTTCGTGTGCTTCAAAGTTTTCCGGCTTTAAAAATACCACTTCGTTAGTGGCCACCACTGGCAGCTGCTCTTGGGCGGCAAGCTCCACCGCCATATGTAAATAGTTTTCTTCTTGCGGACGATTGGTTCTGATCAGCTCAATATAGTAATGATCACTAAAATGCTGTTTATAAAAGCTGACCACCGACTCCACAATGCTGGCATTCCCTTTGAGCAGCGCTTTACCTAAATCACCATCTTTAGCGCCAGAGAGCAAAATCAGCCCGTCTTTTAAATCAATCAGCCAATCTCTGTCTATCACCGGGCGATGAAATACATGACCCCGTTGATACGCTTTAGAAATTAATAAGGTGAGGTTTTTATAGCCTTGATTATCTTTCGCTAAAATAGTGATGCGACTTGGCTCGTCGGCAAATTCGGGGCTACGCAACCAAAAATCAGCACCGACAATCGGCTTAATACCGGCATTGTGGCTGGCACCATAAAAGCGCACCAAGCCACATAGGTTCATTTGATCGGTAATTGCCAGCGCAGGCATTTGCAGCTCTTGCGCTTTCGCTACAATAGGCTTGGTTTTGGCAAGGCCATCTACCATCGAAAAGTCGGAGTGCACCCTTAAGTGTACAAAATCAGGAGCCGCCATGGTTACGCCTCGCCATTAGCACGGGCTAATACCCGCTGCACCGGTTTAAAGCTTTTGCGGTGTTCGCTAATTGCGCCATATTGTTCAAGCGCGGCAAAATGCGCTTTGGTAGGGTACCCCTTGTGCCCGGCAAAACCATATTGCGGGTGGCGCTTATCCAGCTCCAGCATTTCTTCATCCCGTGCCACTTTGGCTAAAATAGATGCGGCTGAAATTTCTGCCACTAAACTGTCGCCTTTCACAACCGCTTCGGCTGGCATGGGTAATTTAGGAATGCGATTACCATCGATAAACACAAATTCTGGTTGCACAGCTAACCCTGCTACGGCGCGAGTCATGGCGACCATAGTCGCTTGTAGTATATTCAGCTGGTCAATTTCTGTGGGACTACAGCGACCATAAGCAAAGCACAACGCTTTTTCTTTTATTTCGCTGGCCAATGCTTGGCGCTTTTTATCGGTTAACTTCTTAGAATCAGCCAGCCCAGCAATGGGGTTCGTGGGATCTAAAATAACCGCAGCAGTCACTACATCGCCCACCAGTGGGCCGCGGCCAACTTCGTCAACACCGGCAATTAAGGTTACGTTAGGTCGTTCAATCTGCATTTATTAACTCCGCCACAGCGTTCGCTGCTTGTTTGCTGGCATTTAATCGAATATTTTGGTGAATGGCTAAAAAGCGTGCTTTTAGTGCTTTATTATCGCTATTGAGCATAGGCGTAAGTGCCGCCGTTAGGTTAGCCACATTACACTCGGTTTGTAAAAATTCTGGCACTAACTCTTCGTCGGCTAATAAGTTAGGCAACGAAAAATATTTGATATTAAAAGTGAATAACGTTTTAAAGATCCAATAACTCAGTGGCTTTATTTTATAGCCCACCACCATCGGCTTTTTATACAGCATGCCTTCTAGTGTCGCGGTGCCAGAGGCTAATAAAATGGCATCCGCCGCTTGCATTGCTAATTTTGACTGCCCATCGAGTAGCTTAATCTTGAGCGTTGGCGCGGTCGCGGTCAAAATCTCGCTAAATTGTACTTTGCGCTTTTCGTTTACTAAAGGCACAACTATTTTTAGCGCTGGATTTTGCGCTTGTAACTGCGCCGCGGTTTGAATATACGTTTCACTCAGTAGCCCAACCTCTGAACCACGACTGCCCGGCAACAAGGCGAGCACTTTATCCTCAGCTGCCAGTCCGAGCTCTGCGCGCGCTTGGCTGTCGTCATGCTCTAAAGCAATGTCATCTGCTAAAGTATGCCCTACAAAGGTACAAGGGACTTGGTGTTTGTCGTAAAACTCTTTTTCGAATGGTAATAACGCCAAGACTAAGTTGGTCGCCGCACTAATGGTATGAATGCGTTTTTCACGCCACGCCCACACCGAGGGGCTAACATATTGCACGGTTTTAATCCCCGCGTCTTTCAGTGGCTTTTCAACACGCAAATTAAAGTCGGGCGCATCAATACCAATAAATACATCGGGCGGATTATCGATAAAGTGTTGCACCAGTTGCTTGCGTATTTTAAGTAAACGTGGCAGTCGACCCAGTACTTCAACTAGCCCCATTACCGACAACTCATCCATGTCAAACAGGGTTTTACACCCTTGCGCCTGCATTTTGGGCCCGGCAATCCCTTCAAAAATGGCCTCAGGGAAGTGCTCTTTAAGTGCTTTTATTAAGCCTTCACCTAATATATCGCCCGACAGTTCGCCTGCCACAATACCAATACGAAGTTGTTTTTTTTCTTTATTCATTTGATTTTTTCACACGAAAACAAGGCGCTTATTAACTCTAGTTTACCGCGTTTTCGCATTGGATTAAACGCTTAAAGCGAACTGGCTAAATTTGCTGAAATCCAACACCTTACTGTATACTTTTGCTACTGTACAAACATCAAACATACGTTAGTTTATGTTACGACGCAATTAACGTTGACAACGTATACACAAAAGTAAATACTAACGAAGTTTCAGTAATTACTGAAACCTTATCAAAAAAGCACACCGTCTAATTTTTGTTTTGTGTTGTATCGCAACACAAACTAGGAGCTAAACATGATAGATGAAGTCTTTGTCGATCTATCGCGATTGCAGTTCGCTGTTACCGCCCTGTTTCACTTTTTATTTGTACCGTTAACCATAGGTATGACTTGGATCTTAGTGATTATGGAGTCGGTTTACGTGATGACCGGCCGCGAAATTTATCGCGATATGACTAAGTTTTGGGGGAAGTTATTTGGTATCAACTTTGCAATTGGCGTGGCAACCGGCCTCACCATGGAATTTGAGTTTGGTACTAATTGGTCTTATTACTCCCATTATGTGGGCGACATCTTTGGCGCCCCTTTGGCGATTGAAGGCTTAATGGCGTTCTTTTTAGAGTCGACCTTTGTGGGCATGTTCTTTTTAGGCTGGGATAGACTCTCAAAGCGCCAACATCTTATGGCGACCTTTTTAATGGCGCTGGGCACCAATATGTCGGCGTTGTGGATTTTAATCGCCAACGGCTGGATGCAAAACCCGGTGGGCGCAGAGTTTAACTATCAAACCATGCGCATGGAAATGACCAGCTTTGCCGAACTGGTATTTAACCCGGTAGCGCAAGTTAAATTTATTCATACCGTATCGGCTGGCTATGTTGCAGCATCGATGTTTGTGCTTGGTATTAGTGGCTATTATATTTTAAAAGGACGCGACTTAGCGTTTGCGAAGCGGTCGTTTTCGGTGGCATCGGGCTTTGGTTTAGCCTCTATATTTTGTGTGATCTTGTTAGGCGACGAATCTGGGTACGAAGTCGGTGAAGTGCAAAAAGTAAAACTGGCCACCATTGAAGCCGAATGGCACACCGAGCCCGCGCCGGCGGCATTTACATTAGTTGGCTTTCCTGATTCAGAACAGCAAGTTACGCATGCTGCAGTAAAAATCCCCTACGCGTTAGGGATCATTGCCACCCGCTCTCTCGATGAGCAAGTAACGGGTATTAACGACCTAGAAAAACAACACGAAGTGCGTATTCGTAATGGCATGATAGCGTATCAATACCTTGAGAAGCTCAGAGGGGGTGATGAAACGCCAGAAAACATCGCTAAATTTAACAGCCTCAAAGACGACTTAGGCTATGGCTTATTACTTAAACGCTATACCCCCAATGTGGTCGATGCCACTGAACAGCAGATTCAACAAGCCGTTAAAGACTCATTTCCAAAAGTGGGCCCGATGTTTTGGTCATTCCGTATTATGGTCGGCTGTGGGGTTATTATGCTAGGGGTATTTATTTTGGCCTTTTATTACAACGCGCAGCGTGTTATTGAGCAAAAACGCTGGTTATTGTGGGCCACCGTATTTAGTATTCCACTACCCTGGATTGCCATAGAGTTTGGCTGGATTGTGGCTGAGTACGGCCGCCAACCTTGGGCGATATCGGAAGTGCTGCCAACCTTTTTGGCCACCTCTAGCTTAACCGTCAACGACATTTTAATTAGTTTAACTGGTTTTGTTATTTTTTATACCGGCCTTGCCATTGTAGAAGGTTGGTTAATGCTGCGCTTTATTAAGCAAGGCCCCAGCTCGTTACACACGGGTAAGTATCACTTTGAATTACCAAACCACACAACAGCACACCAAGGAGAGCAATGATGATTTTTGATTATGAAACATTAAAAATGCTGTGGTGGTTAATCATCTGCGTGTTATTTATTGGCTTTGCGGTGACCGATGGCATGGATATGGGCGTGGCAATATTGCTGCGCCTGGTTGGCAAAACTGACTCAGAACGTCGTACTGTAATAAACACTATCGGTCCACACTGGGATGGTAACCAAGTGTGGTTAATTACCGCCGCGGGAGCCCTGTTTGCAGCCTGGCCTATGGTGTATGCCGCCGCATTCTCAGGCTTTTACTTTGCCATGATGTTGGTACTATTTGCCCTATTCTTTAGGCCATTAGGATTTGATTACCGCAGTAAAATAGACTCGCCGCGTTGGCGCAACAACTGGGATTGGGGCTTGTTTTGCGGCAGTGCCATTCCGGCACTGGTTTTTGGCGTAGCGATTGGTAACTTGTTTTTAGGCGTGCCCTACAGCATCGACAACTTATTACGAGTTAGTTACCAAGGCTCTTTTTTTGCTTTACTGAACCCCTTTGCGCTACTCGCAGGCTTAGTCAGTGTGAGCATGTTAATTGCTCATGGTGGAATGTGGTTACAACTGCGTACTGATGCACAGGTTGCGGCACGGGCAGCGCAATATGGTCGCTATGCACTGATGGTGTTTATAGTGTTATTTGCCGTAGCAGGCATCTGGGTCGCTAATTTAAACGGCTATCAAATCGTCGCTATGGGTGATACGCAAGGCTATGCAAACCCGTTGGGTAAAGCCGTGAGCACCACACAGGGCGCATGGTTAGCGAATTACAGCGCGCGCCCTTGGACCATGAGCTTCCCTATTTTAGCGTTTGCCACGGCAGTAATAGCCTTGTTGTGCTCTAAATTTAACAAACCGGCGTTGGCCTTGTTGGCAACTAGCCTAATGTTAATTGGCGTGATTATGACCGCGGCGGTGTCATTGTTCCCCTTTATTATGCCATCAAGCAACAACCCTAATATTAGTTTAACAATGTGGGATGCGGTATCGAGTCATATGACACTCAATGTGATGTTTATTGCGGTGGTTATTTTTGTGCCAATTATTTTAACTTACACCATCTGGTGTTATGTGAAAATGTGGCGTCGCGTCACCGTCGATGAAATAGAAAACAACCCTCACGGCAGTTATTAAGGAGACTAAACTATGTGGTATTTCGCTTGGATTTTAGGGGTACTTTTAGCCTGTACCTTAGGGGTAATAAATGTAATGTGGTATGAATTTCAGCAAAATAAAAACAGTATTGCTGAAGATGAACAAGCACTGCATGATTTACTCAATGGCAATAACGCACCTAAAGATGACCACTAACCCCCGCCCTGATCGCGCGCAGCAGCAAGCGTTGCGCGCTTTTTTAAAACTGCAAAGTAAACCCGCTGCAATGTTGTTAAAGCTGAGCATTGCACTGGGCACCGTGAACGCATTATTAATGATTGCCGGCGCTTATTTATTGGCCCAAGCGATTCATAACGTGATGTTTACAGGCAGCCGTTTAACCGAGGTCACTCACTTACTGTGGCCTTTAGCTGGCATTGTGTTACTGCGTGCGCTTTGTTTAGCGCTGAGTGAGCGTTTAAGTGCCTTTGCCGCGCTGCAAATAAAATCGGCGATGCGCCACACATTACTTAATAAGCTTAGCCTGCTTGGGCCAAGCTATGTAGCGCAACATGGGCATGGCGCGACACTCAATACCTTGCACAATGGTGTTGAAGCCCTACACGACTATTACGCTAAATACTTACCCGGCGTGGCCTACAGCGCACTGATTCCACTGGCTATTTTAGTGGTTATTTTTCCAACCGATTATAAAGCAGGGCTGATCTTTTTATTAACCGCGCCCCTTATTCCCTTTTTTATGATTTTAGTGGGTTCCAAAGCCGAAGCGCTTAATCAGCAACGGTGGCAGCAATTAGCCGTTTTAGGTAACTACTTTTTTGACCGTGTACAAGGCTTAACCCAATTAAAACTGTTTAATGCAACGCGCAGCGAGCTGCAACAAATCGCAAAAATATCAGATGATTTTAGACACGCTACACTCGACGTATTAAAAATTGCGTTCTTATCCTCGTTTGCGCTGGAGTTTTTAGCCACCATTAGCGTAGCGCTGGTTGCGGTTATTATTGGTTTTAGGTTGTTTTTTGGCACCCTCGATTTTGCAACGGGCTTTGTTGTGCTGTTGTTAGCCCCCGAATTTTATTTACCGCTGCGCCAATTAGGCAGTCATTACCATGCACGCTTACAAGGCATTAGCGCTGCCGCTGACATGGTGACTATTTTAAATACGCCACTGCCAACTGAAACAAATACAACGATAGCGACCGCTAACACGCATAGCCGTTTTGACACTATTCACTCAATCAGTGTTCACGCGCTTAATTATACTTATCCCGAGAGTAACGAGGGCATTAAAAATATCAATTTAACCCTTCCGAGCACTGGCTTAATTGCGGTTGTGGGCAGTAGCGGCTCTGGGAAAAGTACGCTTTTTGATTGCCTGTTAGGCTTTCACCCTGAGGTAATTAATCACATCCATATTAATCAGCAAACGTTAACCGCTGCCGATATAACGCAACTGCAAAATAGCATCGCTTGGATCCCGCAACAGGCAACGCTGTTTTACGATACCATTGCCGCTAACATTAAATTAGCCAATCCTCATGCCACACAGCAACAGCTTGAAAATGCAGCTGCACAAGCTGGCGTACTGGAATTTATCAATACCCTGCCCAATGGCTTTAACACTCTGCTAGGTGAGCAAGGCGAAGGCTTGTCGGGCGGGCAAAAACAACGTATCGCCCTTGCCCGTGCGTTTATTAAACAAGCGCCTATCTTAGTACTTGATGAGCCCACCGCGCACCTTGATAGCCAAACAGAGCAGCATATTCAAACTGCGATTAATGACTATGCGAAAAATAATTTAGTGCTGGTGATTGCTCACCGCTTAAACACCGTGAAACATGCCGATAACATCCTGGTGATGCGCAATGGCGAAATCGTAGAGCAAGGTCAGTTTGCCGCGCTTGCAGCGCAACAAGGGGCATTTACTAAATTATTAACCACCGCGCAGCAAGGAGTGATAGATGCGTAATTTTATGCGCTTATTAGCGTTGTGCGCACCGCATTATAAAGCCATGTTATTAGGCACGTTTTTAGCCACTATTACGGTACTGGCAAATGTGGGGTTACTGGCTATTTCTGGTTGGTTTTTAGCGTCGATGGCTGCGGCGGGGCTGGCCGGCGTACAGATGAACTACTTTACCCCAGCAGGTACCATACGCTTTTTAGCGATTGTACGCACCGCCTCGCGCTATGGTGAGCGGTTAGTAACGCATAACGCCACGTTTTTATTACTCAGCGAAATACGCACCAATGTATTTGCCACCTTAAGTAAGCTTAATAATGTTGATTTAGCCATGAGCCGCAGTGCGGATATCGTTAACCGCTTACAAAATGATGTAGACGCCCTCGATAAATTTTACTTAAACGTGTTACTGCCAATGCTAGTCGCGCTGTTAAGCGTGCCAATCATCATGTTATTTATGTCGGCTTACAATGCGCAAGTTGCACTCATTTGTTTTATCGCAATTGTGCTTATCGGGGTTATTTTACCGGCGATATTAAGTGCTAAATTAACCACAAACAGCCATAAAGAAAGCGAGCTCAGTGCCCAACTTCGCGCTGAGCTTTCTGATACCTTAACCGGTCTTAGAGAGCTGAGCATTTACCAAGCACGGCCGCAACAATTAGCTAAATGCGCGCAACTAAGCGAGCACTATAATCAACAATTATATATTCGCCATAAAGCGTTAGCCAATAGCGAGGGGTTAAGTTTACTGGTGGTGCAATTAGCCATGCTGGGCGCCATCATCACTATTGTGCCCTTGGTATACAATGGCGTTATGCCCAATGTAGAGCTTGCCATGCTAAGCTTATTTGTATTGGCCAGCTTTGAAAGTGTCTTGCTATTACCCAATGCATTTATTGAGTTACCGGGCGTGCTGAGCGCGGCAGAGCGCTTATTTACGCTTGAAGATAAAGTGGCTCATTCAACGGCAAAAAATAAACTGCCTCTCGCTGAGTACGACATCGAGCAAGCTTATACACTCACCTTTAACAATATTAGCTACCATTACGATCAGCACGCGGCATTAACCGATATTAGTTTTACGCTCAAGCCACAGCAACACGTAGCCATAGTAGGCCGAAGTGGCAGCGGTAAAACCACACTGGTAAATTTACTCACCGGGTTATGGCCGCTACAACAAGGCAATATTAGCTTACATAATCAACACAGTTCGCTGGCTTTAGATGCATTAAATAACGATAGTCGTGCACAGCTAATTACTATATTAGCGCAGCAGCATCATATTTTTGATGGCACGCTGGGTGAAAACTTACGTTACGCCGCCGCTAATGCCAGCGCAGCACAAATGATCGCGGCGCTTAAAGCTGCGCAGCTTGAGCCATGGTTTAATGCACTAAAGAATGGCTTAGATACTCGCCTTGGCACCGGTGGACGCAAGGTATCGCAAGGACAATCACGGCGCATCGCCATTGCGCAAGCATTACTTAAACAACCCGCTATATTGGTGCTCGATGAGCCCACAGAAGGCCTAGACAACCACGCTAAACACGCGGTAATGCAGGCAATAATGCATGCTATGAATCACGCCAGTGTACTGACCATTACTCACGACCCGGCGCTACTGGCGCAAATGGATAATATTATCTGGTTAGAGCATGGCAACATCATAGCGCAAGGCACTCATCAACAGCTTAGCGATGAATATAATGATTATCTGTCGTTAACGACGCGCTTTTAATCATTTAAAACAGTGAGCGATACATCTATAACGCCGACTTTAGGGTCGGCTATTTTTTTAAACATCCCCTTTGATAAATCAATAATACGGCCACGCACATACGGGCCTCTGTCGTTTATTGTTACCACAACCGATTTATTATTCGCTAAGTTAGTTACTGTTACTTTAGTGCCAAAAGCAAATGTTAAATGGGCGGCTGTTGCTGCGTGTTGACTGAAGCGCTTACCACTGGCAGTTGTTCTGCCGTGATATTTATCAGCATAAAACGAGGCTTTGCCGACTTGAGTATGCGCAGCTGTTGATGGTTCAACCCGCGAAGAGCTACTACAAGCGGCTAAAATTAAACAGCAAATAACAGTGAAAATTAACTTAGATAAATGCATGGTACAGCTTCTGTAATATAAATTAACCGCATACTAGCCTAGCTAGGCTGAGCATTGACTGACTAAATTAATTGCAAACAATAAAAAACCACCGTCGATTTATTATCTAAGGTGGCTTTAAGTGATTAAAACACAGTGAGCGGTTTATCTTACGATGCCGCGCTCTGAGCTTTTCACAAAATCAATCATTAACTGTACGCCAGGGTACTTAGCGGCGTCTTCACTGAGCGCAGCAACCGCTTCATCAACACTTAAGCTCTTGCGATAAAAGGTTTTGTACGCACGGCGTACGGCCATAATCTCATCGCTTTCAAAGCCACGACGTTTCATACCTTCGGTATTAATAGCTGCCGGTCCTGCTGGCATACCTATGGTAGTGACAAACGGCGGGACATCTTTGTTAACACCCGAGTACATACCGACAAAAGCATGCGCGCCAATTTTACAAAATTGGTGTACACCCGAATTGCCGGCAAGAATAACCCAGTCACCTACGTGAACATGCCCTGCAACACTGGCATTATTGGCAAAAATAACGTTGTCGCCAATCACCGCATCGTGCGCCACATGGGTATAAGCCATAAATAAGTTATTACTGCCTATAATGGTAACGCCCTGATCTTGAATAGTACCACGGTGAATGGTGGCACATTCGCGAATAATATTATTGTCGCCAATAATAAGCTGGGTTGGTTCGTTGTCGTACTTTTTGTCTTGGCAGGCCTCGCCTACCGACGCAAATTGAAAAATATGATTGCCGCTGCCTATCGTAGATGGGCCTTTAACAACAACATGCGATTCAATAATACAGTTATCGCCAATGACCACATCATTGCCAATATAACTATATGGGCCCACAGAAACATTACTGCCGAGCGTTGCGCCTGGTTCGATTATTGCGGTAGGATGGATCACAATTAAAACTCTCTTCTCGCACACATAATTTCGGCACTACATACTACTTGGCCATCGACTTTTGCTTCAGCTGCAAACTTCCATAAATTACGACGCTCCTTTAAGAATTCAACGTGTAAATGCATAGTATCACCCGGTAATACCGGCTTTTTAAAGCGCGCATTGTCCACGGCAGCAAACAAATAAAGTTCATTTTCACTTCGGTTTTCAACCGTTTTAAAGCCTAATAAGCCCGTTGCTTGAGCCATTGCTTCTAATATTAGTACACCTGGAAAAATGGGCTGATTTGGAAAGTGCCCAGTAAATATCGGTTCGTTTATCGACACATTTTTAATCGCATGCAACGATTTACCTGGTGTAAAGTCAATAACTCTATCAACTAATAGCATCGGATAACGATGCGGTAATAAACTTAAAATTTCTTGAATATCTAGGCTATTTAATTCGTTTGCCAAAATAGCATCCTCATTAGTGTTCAACGGTTTATGGCTTGGTTAATTGTTCAAGTGCTTTAATACGACTTTTCATTTCAGAAAGGTTTCGCAAGTGAGCGATTGATTTACGCCATTCTTTATTAGTCGTATGCGGCATACCAGATGAATAAATACCTGGCTCGGTAATTGACTTAGTTACCATACTCATGCCGGTAATTATAACACCATCACAGACGCTCATGTGACCATTAATTGCAGTCATACCGCCTATTTGGCAATTTTTACCTATCGTAACACTACCCGCAAGTACTGTGCAGCCCGCAATCGCGGTGCCTGAGTTAACTTCGACGTTGTGTGCAATTTGACACTGGTTATCAATAATCACATTGCTGTGAATGATCGTATCGTCCAATGCACCGCGATCTATAGTAGTACTGGCGCCAATTTCAACTTTATCGCCGATGATCACCGAACCCAGTTGTGGAATTTTAATCCATTGCCCGCGTTCATTCGCATAACCAAAGCCGTCACTGCCAATCACACTACTTGCTTGAAATAAACAATCTGAGCCAATTTCCACATCATGATAAATGCTGACATTAGACCAAAGCTTACTGCCAGACCCTATTTTAACCCTTTCACCAATAAAACTATTAGCGCCTATTTGTACGTTATCACCAATCACTGCGCCGGCTTCTATCACCACATTAGCGCCAATGGCAGCACTGCGACTAATATGCACATCGCCATGGATCACTGCACTTGGGTGCACACCCACAGACGCTGAGCGGGGCGTAGTATCCATCAATTGCGCAAGTTTGGCATAACTCACATAGGGATTAGCAACAATCAGCTTGTTGCCATTAAAGTAAGGGGCATCGGCGGCACTAACAATAACCGCGCTTGCTTGCGTAGTTTCCAGCTGCGCGCGATATTTTTTATTCGCTAAAAATGCAATATGCCCTGAGCGGGCATGTGCAAGTGTAGCTATTTTTGTTATTTCTAAAGCGCCATCACCGTGTAGCTCGGCGCTTAGAAGTTCCGCTATTTGCGAAAGCGTATAGTTTTGCATAACTTATTTATTTCTTACTAACAGCAGTTACAACTTTATCTGAAAGGTCAGTTACTTTTTTAGGGTTAAAGTAAATAGTAGTGTCTTTTACTTTAACTTCATCAAAGTCGCCGTCTTTTGCGATATCTTCGATTGTTTTAATGATTAAGCCCTGCACTTTTGCCAGCTCTTGGTTTTGGCGTGCTTTAATTTCTTGCTCAAGCGGACGACCCACTTCAGCTAAGTTTTTTTGCATACCTTGAATTTTGTCACGTAGCGCGTCTTTTTGCGCTTGGCTCATGGTCGTGCTTTCACGCTTAAACTTTTCAGCTTCAAAGCGAATATCGCCTTGTAGCTTTTCAAGCTCTTGACGACGCTCGGCAAACTCAGCTTGCAACGCTTGCTCAATTTTAGCCATTTGTGGAATTTGCTTGTAGATTTCTTGCATATCAACAATGCCCACTTTGTGTGCAAATGCGTTAACTGAAGTACCCATCATAAGTGTGGCTAACACAGCAACTGCCGTTGATTTAAATAATTTTTTCATAAAATACTCCTTAAAAAGTGTTACTAATATTAAAGCTAATCGTCTTGGTATCGTCATCTTCTTCTTTTTGCAATGGATACGCAAAACTGATCAGCATAGGACCCATCGGAGAGATCCACTGTAATGATAAACCGGTTGATACTCTAAAGCGCATTGGATCAGAGTAATCATCTAACTTGGCACGCTCATCGGCAGGTAAGTTTTGGTAACGGTCTACGTTAAACTCGGTATCCCACACGTTCGCAGCGTCAACAAAGAAGCTAGTTCGAACTGAGCTGGTGTTTTCTTCGTCTAAGAACGGCGTTGGCACAATAAGTTCCATACCCGCTACCGCCTTCGCGTTACCACCAATTCGACCTTGCGGTATTAATTGGTCAAACTCAGACGAGCCCGCGATATTACCT
This sequence comes from Pseudoalteromonas sp., assembly GCF_041613455.1. Classification (GTDB taxonomy): domain Bacteria; phylum Pseudomonadota; class Gammaproteobacteria; order Enterobacterales; family Alteromonadaceae; genus Pseudoalteromonas. The sequence goes on from NZ_JBFJHD010000063.1 coordinate 12,863, forward strand.
GTGGTAGAACCATCAGGTAATGGCGTGCCCGGAATCGATTGCGGAATGCGCGAAATAGCGCGTGGTAATATCGTATTTCTATCAAAACCACGTAATTCCATTTCGGTAATACGGAAAAACTCTTGGAATGGTAATACTTGATCATAACCATTAGTGGTGCCGTAACCATTACCGTAACCTAATGCGGCACGGGTTGAGAAAACCCAGCGATGGTCATTTGAAATCGGCCAGTAAAAACGCGAATCATAATTTAACTTAAAGTACTGTAAGTCAGAGTTCGGCGTAGTTGCGGTTAAGTTCAAGGTTTGACGTGAACCCGCGGTTGGGAATAAGCCACGGTTAACCGTAGTACGTGACCAGCCCACACTGAGCTCATACTTAGTAAAGTCAAAGCCCGCATCGGGGTTATTTGGGTCTAAGAAAGTTTCACGTAAAATTCGCGTTTGCTCATATTCAGCAATATCCGACAGCTCTTCTTGGATCCAACGTACACCAAAGTTAATGCGATTCACCGCATCAATTGGAAAACCAATGTTAGTGCCTAAACCATAGCTTTTTGAACGGTAGTCAATCAGGCTAAATTTACTGGCATCGTAGTTGCTGTAAAAAATACTGCTGCCTTGCGATACACCGTCCGGCGTAAAGTAAGGGTCGGTGTAAGAGACACTAACTCGCTCTGAACCACGTGACGTGTTGATATTAAAACCAATTTGATTACCCGTCCCTAAAAAGTTAGATTCGGTTACGCCAATATTAAACTGCAGACCTAAGTAGGAACCATACGCAAGACCAGCATTAAAGCTCCCCGCCGATTGCTCTTTAACAGTAAAATCAACATCCACTTGGTCATCAACACCTGGCACTGGCACCACGTTAAAATCAACTTTTTCCATGTACGGCAAACGTTGAATTTGTAGTTTTGAACGCTCTAAGCTTTGATTAGATAACCACGCCCCTTCCAGTTGCGTCATCTCACGGCGTACCACTTCATCGGCCGTATTTTGGTTGCCGCCAACAATAATTCGACGTACATAAACACGTTTACCCGGATTAACCGACAGCGTTAATTGTACTTCTTGATTTTCGTCGTCAATTTCTGGAATGGTGCGCACTTCGGCATTGGCATAGCCAAAACGGGCTAAGTAGCTTTTAATAAACTCTTCTGATGAGGTGACCACCGAGCCGTTATATAGCTCGCCGGCTCGAAGCGGGATCACGCTTTTAATTAAGTCTTCGCGGCCAAGTAAATCACCTATAAAATCAAAGCCTTTTACTTTGTATTTTACGCCTTCAGTGAGGTTAGCAGTCACATACACTGAATCACGCTCAGGGCTTACCGACACTTGCGTTGAATCTATATTAAAACGAATGTAACCACGGTCGAGGTAATAGCTGCGAATTTTTTCTAAATCGCCTTCAATGGTTTGTTTTTGGTAGCGATCGCTGCCCATAAACTGCCACCAAGGTAAATCTTGCTTCGATTCAACCAGCTGCAGTAATTCGTCATTGGAGAACAGCTCATTCCCGACCAAGTTAATTTGACGAATAGATGCGGCATCTCCTTCATCAAATTTTAATTTAAGTTTTACCCGGTTACGCGGTAATTTAGTAATACTAATATCAACTTTCGCGTTGTATTTACCAATACTGTGAAAAAACTCAACTAAGCCCTTTTCAATGTTATCGATAACCGTTTCATCTAACGGCTCACCTTGACGAATATCTTGTTGATCAAGCGACTGTGTCAGCTGCTCGTCTTTAATATCTTTATTACCTTCAAACTCAATAAAGCTAATCGTTGGGCGCTCTGTTACTTTAAAAATAACATTATTACCGTCACGAAGCGCTTTTATATTGTCAAAGTGACCCGAGCGATAAAGAGACTTGATTGTTTTTGAAATCGTGTACTCATCAACATTATCGCCTACGTTAATTGGAATATGCGTTAATGCAGCACCCAGTGCTACTCGCTGTAATCCTTCAACTTTGAGATCTTCAACAATAAAGGAGTTTTGGCCTAGGGCTGCAAAACTTGCACCCAATAAACTTGAAACTACCAAATGTGTTTTTATAGCCATTTTATTATATTTATCCTTTACAACTGTATTACCGCTTAGCATCGAAAAGT
>NZ_JBFJHD010000064.1:0-14936 GCF_041613455.1 Pseudoalteromonas sp.
GCTTGGATTTCAGATGGTGTCTTGTAACCCAACTCTTCAACTGCCTTCAAAATTGCAGGAGAAAGATTTAGAGATTCAAACGTGACTGGTTCTGACATTAATACGCCTCAACGAATTTAAAGAGGCGCGCATTATAAAGGAAAAAACCCTCAAATGCTTGTATAAATTACAACTAATTTCTATGTGATTGATGTTGGTTGAAATTTAACCAGTTTAATTTTGGGATTATTAAACTGGTTAACATATTAGAAACAGAACTTATTGGTAAAGGCCCAAATGCTCTTTGGCGTACGCTTCAAATTCAGTAAAGCCACCAACGTGTTGCTGGTCGACAAAGATTTGCGGCACAGTAGGGCAAGGTTTACCGGCAGACTTTTCAAGATCTTCTTTGCTGATGCCTTCTTTATTAATATCGATGTAACGATATTTAAAGTCATCACGTTCATTTGATAGCTGCTCTGCTACGTCTTTAGCACGGACACAAAATGGACAGCCTTCACGGCCAAAAATTACAGTTAACATAATGAACTCCTCTATTTGTTTGCCTCTAGTCTAACGAATCTAATTAAATATTAAAGTGAAAAAATACGATTACTCCATTCGTTTAAATCACTCGTTGTTTATCGCACGGTTACTCAGGGCTTACATTGAAGCAGTTGCACCAACATAGCGAGGAATTGAACATGTTATTAGCGGAACATAACCCGATGCCTGAGTGTTTCATCTGCCACTGTGCTCACTGGGGCTCACTGGGGCTCACGATCCTGGCGCACGCTTTCGTTAATTTGCGTTGCAAAATGCAACGCAAATTAACTAAAAGCTGTAGTTAATTTTTACGTGCAAACCTAACGCATTGTATTAAAAGAATTTTAAAATGAAATTACTTGGCTGTATTCCTGCAACACTATTAGCAAGAGTGAATAGTAGGCTAGGAGAGTAATATGAAGTTACGTCAATTTTTAACCACGAGTTGTTTGTTGTTGCTATGTAGTGTGGCAGTAACCGTTGATGCTAAGCAGCAAGGTTTAGCATTTATAGAAACAGCCGATGGTAAGCAGTCATTAAAAATCAGAGAAATGGTGCAATGGACCCATTCTCGGTTAGTGTTTAATAAACCTTTAGAGCGAGTTGCTGTTGGTCAAGATAGTATTTTACAACTAGAAGTACTTGATAACAATGAAGTATTGGCGTTGGCCAAAAAGGTCGGACGCACCAGTATTATTGTTTGGTACACAGATAACACCTCGGAAACCTTTTTGGTGAGTGTTACCGAAGACTTAACGGTGCTTAATCAGGCATTACACGACATTCATCCGGCAATTAAGCTAACTCTAGCCCCTGACAGGGCGGCTTTAGTGCTACGTGGCAACGTACCAACAGTGAAATACCGGATTGCAGCCGAACGTGCCGCACGTCATTATTTAGATGCTGGACAATCGTTACAAGACTCAAGTGTATTGGTGCAATCGGCGGGTAGTAAGTTACTGTCAAATTTGAGTAACCGCTTTAATATGCAAAAAAATGACGCTCCCGGCAATACTCAATTTCGCAGCAGCGCAGCCATCATTAATCTAATCCAAGTTGCCAGCTTACCGTTGACGGTAAACGAAAAAATTAGCAAAGCAATTGCCCATATAGGTGGGCAATCGGTGACTGTGCAACGTATTCAACAAGGTGAATTACAAAGTGACAGTACAGATACCATTTTATTAAGTGGCCAAGTGGAAACCCAAGTGGAATTGGTGCGGGTGCTTAATGTGGCAGCCCGATTATTAGCAAATAACCAACCACAAGTGGCGCAGCAACTTAATAATGCCGGACTCAATGCTAATAGCTTATCAGCTGCGAGTGAAAATCAAGCTATTACGGTGTTAGCCAATGAGTCAGGGGGAGTGATGAGCGGTGACAACAATACGACGGTGAGTAATGTGCGATCAAATATCGCGCGAGCGAAAATGTTATCGCTTGCTGGCGGACGTCTACTTTCTACTATTGAAGTGCGCGATTTACCACAAGTACGCGTGGCAATTCAAATGTATGAAGTGAACCGTCGTAAGTTAAAGCAATGGCGCCCTGAATTATCGCTTATTAGTAATGGTTATGATGCAAACACGGGATTATTTGGCTTAGATGGCGCAAGCTCACGTGCATCAGGGGCTGATACTGTTGAAAATGCGCTGCAGCTCATTGGTGGTAGCTTTGTTAATAATTTACAACTAGGTGGCAGTGAAATGGCGTTCGATTTATTGTTTTCGATGTTGGAGCAGCAAGGTATTTCTCGTACTTTATCGCGACCCACATTAACGGTACTCGCGGGGGAATCAGCGGTTTTCAAAGCAGGGGGCGAAGTCCCAGTGCCAACGGCCTTTTCACCAAGTGGTTATAATAGTGACGCGAATAACAATCAAGCATCTGGTGTGTTTAGCGGTACTGAGTTTAAATCGTTTGGTGTTGAGCTAAAAGTACGTGCCATGGTCGATGAAAAAGACCGCATTACCTTAGATTTAAACCCTATAATTTCAATGCCAGATACCTTATTAACGCAAGAAATTGCCGGTAGCACAGGCAGTAATTTAACCACGTCGGCGTTTAATGTGCGTAGCCTAACCACCTCGACGCGTTTACAAGATGGGCAACCTTTGGTGATTGGCGGATTAGTAAGCCAAGATGCTAGCAACAATATGGATGCGGTACCTGGGGTTAGTGATATCCCACTATTTGGTCAGTTAGCAAAAGCAACCAGCGAAGGCGAAACACAAAAAGAGCTGATCATTATTGTCACCCCTTCGATTGTCAGAGAGCCACGTCATGAAGTGAGATTGTGGGAATTTCCAAGCAGTGGTGAATTACTACAGCGTATTAGTCCTGCTAATACTAATAACTAAGGGGAACATTATGAAAAATTATTTATCAGTTAAGCAATTAGTAAGTCCAGTGTTGGTATGTATGCTAGCCGCTTGTAGTAGCCAATCAAATATTGAACAAGCATTTCAGCCAAATGTTGATTTAGATACAGCATTAAATACCTATAAAGTCAGTCAAGGACAGGTTAATTGTGATGATTATCGCCAAAAAGTGACCGATTGTGATGCGTTAGCGGCAGAGCTGGCCGCGTTGCACTTACGCTACCCCAGCCACAGAAGAATTATGTTGGCTACTGCGGTTATGTATTATGAAGTATCTAAGATTCAGGACAGCCAAGTATTGCTCGATAAACTATTGGGACAAAATCGCCCCGCACCCGAAGCTGCTATTTTGCGTGCCCAAATTGCGATGAGCCAAGGCAGTGTTAAAACTGCACGAAAAGTACTTTTAAAGCAGCTAGATATGGTGCCAGATCACGCTAACTTGTATGAAGCACTCAGTGCGACTTATTACCTGGAAGGGCGTTATAAAAAAGCGCAAGATGTGCTGTATAACGCCAATAAACTGGGCGCTGCAAGTTGGCGCATAAGTTATCATTTAGGGTTGATTAATGAAGGCCAAAAGCAGTATAGCCAAGCATGCCATTATTATCGTCAGGCGTTACAAAGCAACCCAGATCATAGCGCAGCCACAGGGCGATTATTAAACTTATCAATACAACCAAGCTGTGGCCCCGTTTAAGCCAGTTATTAATTATTGTTAACTCAAAACCCAGCTTGCTGGGTTTTTTTATATTGATTGCCATATTTGCCAAGCAGTGTGTAAACAGATGGAAAAGCACAAACTCAGATACATGCTGACGCTAGGTACCACCCGCTATTTAACTCCCTTTATTTATAATCCGCTGCCTTTATGTTTTTGCTTGGGGCTAAAGAACGACGAGTTACTTACCCCGAACTTTGCAAGTACGCACACCTACTGCGTATTGTTTTGCAAAATGCAAATCAAAATGAAAATTGATCATGACATAGCTAACAGTGGGCTTAATAGTTAGCACTTGACTTGTTTTTAATTGGTTGATTTTAAAAGGTTATATTTAATTTTTAACAATTTAACGTGGTTGGCACAGCCTTCGCAATACTATTAATAAGATAAAAGGAATCATCTAAAAATCTTAATCATTTAGTCATTAGTGAGTCGGGTTAAGGCTTGCAACGCTAACTTTAGAAACGCAAAGGTGAATATTATGAAAACACGTACTTCAACAACATTAGGCAATAAAAAGCAAGCTGGTTTCGTATTAACGTCAGAGCTTATTGTACTTTCAACCACTATGGTCGCGGCACTGGTTATTGGCTTATCAACGATGCGCGACTCAGTAACCGCAGAGCTTGAAGATGTAGCAGAAGCCATTGGCTCGCTGGATCAAAGTTATGCCTTTGACGGCATGATCAATGCCGAAGGCACTGCTGAAGTTAGCGGTTCAGGCTTCATTGATGCGGTAGATGTGAATGCCGGTGATGGTGCTACTTTTGAATTTGTGGCATCAGACTTTACAGAGGCGGCTGCATCTATAAACGGTACTCCGAGCAGTGGTGCAGCATCTGCAAATGCTAACGGTTCATTTAACTAAATCTAGAAGTGGGCCGGTTACTCGTTATGAGTCATAACCGGCAAGTTAACTTAGCACAAATAAGCAACTATTTTAGTCATTCAAAGGTGAATATTATGAAAACACGTACTTCAACAACATTAGGCAATAAAAAGCAAACAGGTTTCGTATTAACGTCAGAGCTGATCGTTCTGTCAACCACTATGGTCGCGGCATTGGTTATAGGTCTATCAACGATGCGCGATTCAGTAACCGCAGAGCTTGAAGATGTAGCAGAAGCCATTGGCTCGCTAGATCAAAGTTATGCCTTTGACGGCATGATCAACGCCGAAGGCACTGCTGAAGTTAGCGGCTCAGGCTTTATTGATGCGGTAGATGTGAATGCCGGCGATGGTGCTACGTTTGAATTTGTTGCTACAGACTTTTCTGAAACATCAGCCGCAATCAGTAACACGGCGAGTGCCGGTGCAGCATCTGCGAATGCTGACGGTTCATTAAATTAAATGTCAGGTTAGAGCCGGTTATTGTTATCTAGGTATAACCGGCATGTTGCTTGGCAGTTTGAATAATTTGGAGGTGTATCATGAAACGCAAATTAACCGGTAGCACCACAGTGGCAATAGCCTTATTTGTTACCTCGGGTATGTTGGCATCATTACTTGGCGCACGTCAGTTTGACCGTATCAGTACCGTACCGTCGTTAGTATTAAACAGTGACATTTTACCTGGTCAAGTGATTACATCTAAATTGATTAAACAGGGCCAAGTTAATGCTGACACGGGATTACAAGGTGTGCAAAACCCACGCGCGTTAATCGGTCAAACATTGGCAGTAAAAAAACAGGCTGGTGAAGCCATTTACCCTGAAGATTTAGCACGCAGTAAAAAAGTTCCCCTGTCGCATGCAATACCCGAAGGCAGAGTGTTATTTTCATTAAAACAACCTCAATCAGGTATTCCTGCATCGCAGCTAAATAAAGGCGATCGCTTAGATATTATTGTTCGTTCGCGCCATAACGTACGCACAGTTGCAACCGACGTACAGTTAATTGGGGTATTAAAAAGTAAATCATCAAGTAATAGTAAGAATGATGATGGGGTGATGAACTTATTAGCAGCAAATCAAGCGCCGGTAAGCAGTAAGGTGTCGTTAGTGATGGCCGTTAAACCAGAAGATGTATACCCGCTGGCTAGTATAAATAGTCGCGATACCGTGTCATTGGTATTACACAGCGCCTTAGATATAGCTAACGGCAAACAGCATTACTTAGGGCGTGTTGCTACTCACCGAAATGTGGAAGTAATTTCAGGTTTAGCGCGGAACACGGTGAAAGTTAAACGGACATTGAGAGATTAGGAGGCACTATGTTTATGCAGATGCACGAAGCGGTACACACCCCGATAGTTGACAGTGACATTATAGACGAGCAGCTCGTAACGTTAAGAACATTACGTCAACGACTTCATACGACTCTCATTGATAGCATGCATGAAGAGGAAGGCTTTACCTTAGACAATATAGATTGGCTTTCGCGTCACCTTGATAAATTGTTACAGCAAATAATGGTGCATGATAGTGCGAGCCTAACCCCACAACAACAGCAACAGTTAATTAGTGAAGTATGCGATGAGTTAGCCGGTTTTGGGCCGATAGCGTCGTTAATGGTAGAACCAGGTATCACCGATATTTTAATTAATGGGCCACATAATATTTGGGTTGAAAAACACGGGCGCTTACAGCGCACCAACAAACAGTTTGATGATCAAGCGCATTTGCGTCGCTTTTTAGAACGAATTATAGGCGCACAAGGTCGCCAACTCGATGCGCGCCACCCTATGGTGGATGCCCGTTTACAAGATGGTAGTCGGTTACATGCACTTATTTCACCTCTTTGTGCGCTGGGCGCGGTGGTGTCTATTCGCCGCTTTTATAATGAACAACTCGATGCAAACTCATTGATTAGCAGCGGATTTATTAGCCAGAAAATGCTAGATTTGTTAAATATTGCAGTATCGGCGGGAGTTAATGTGATGATTTCCGGTAGTGCAGGTGCGGGTAAAACTACGTTATTGAACGTGATTTCAGCGGCGATTAGTGAGCATGAACGGGTGATCACGGTCGAAGAAACCGCAGAATTAAAACTCAAACACCCTCATGTTGTGCCTTTAGAAACTCGCGGTAAAAACAGTGAAGGCCAAGGCGCTATAACCCTGCGTGACTTAGTGAAAACCGCATTAAGAATGCGCGCCGACCGTATTGTGGTTGGCGAAGTGAGGGGCGGTGAAGTACTTGATATGCTGCAAGCGATGAATTGTGGCCATGATGGCAGCTTAACAACATTACACGCCAATAGTCCCGAAGATGTTATTAACCGTCTAGAAACATTAGCGCAAATGGCAGATGACAAATTGTGTCGTGAAACAGTACAACATATGATTTTTGCATCAGTACAACTAATCGTGCAAGTGGCACGTTTAAAGGATGGCCGTCGTGCGGTAGTGAGTATCAGCGAGCTGCAAATGCGTGATGGCGAGCATAAAGTGACTGAGCTATTTGCATTTAAACGCGCGCAGCAAGACAGTATTCCAGGTGTGCATTATGCTACAGGCGCGCAGTCAAATTTAGCTACGCAAATAGCACAGCGCGGTTATGATGCAAAGCGTTATGAGGCATTAGTTACGGGAGATCACGCATGTTAAATATTGATGCAGTGTTATTACTGATCTGTTGTGGGGTGATGGCCTATATTATTTATTATTGGTATCAAAATGGTATTTTTGCCTCTGCTGATAATCAACCACAACCCAAGTTAAAACCGCATACCGTAACGAGTAACGAGCGCTTGTCGGTTAAAAAAAGCTTGGACATTGCAGGGTTAAAAGTTGCGCCGTTATTATTTTTTTTAGTGGTATTAGCCCTCACCGCACTGGCGTTTATGGTTGTTTACAGTGTGTTTGCAAAGCAAATCAATATAGCATTGATTGCAGCCTCAAGTGTGTTTATTGGCTGTTTTTTTAGCTTAATTGATCTTGCCCAATGGCAAATACGTCGCTTTGAAACGGGTTTAGTGGATGCCCTAGAAACTATGAATGCCACCTTAGTGGCGGGACTAAGTGGTCAACAAGCAATTCAAGTTGCACAGCAAACGGCTAAAGGCAGTGTTAAAACCGAGCTGACAGAAATCATTACCCGAATGAATATGGGCTATAGCGCAGAGCAATCGTTAGCGCGGTTAACGGAAAAGTACCGCTGTGATGCAAGTCATTTATTTGCACAAACATTAATAACCCATAGCCGTACAGGCTGTGATTTACACTTATTATTAAAGTCAGTCGCGTTGTTAATGCAACAGCGTTTAAGACAGCGACAAAAAGTGTTAAATAAGTTGTCTGGAACACGTTATGCCGCTTTATTTAGTGGGGTATTACCGTATGTATTAATTCCCATTTTTTTATGGCAGCAGCCAAACTGGTTTGATGCGTTGTTAAACCACCCACAAGGGGGAACCTACTTAAGTATTGCATTAGTGGCACAATTGGTTGGTTTTCTATGGTTGAGACGTTCACTAAGGGGGGCGCTATGATAGTTACTTGGCTCGATTTGACCTTATTTAGTTTATTCGCTATTTCAAGCAGTTTATTTTTTCTATTGCAAACCGGAAAGATAAATACAGCAAAAAAAGCGAATGTTAATGAACAGCTTAAACTAAAAAATAGTATTTTTTATCCTGCTAAATGGATCCGTCAAGCAGGGATCACTGCCAAAAAAAGTCCGTTACTTTATTGGGCATTAAAGTTGTCTTTGACCCTAGGCGCATTGGCGTTATTTTTTGAATTACCCGCTTTCTGGCAAACGCTTAAGTTACAGCTAATATTAGTGTTAATTGGTTTTTTTGGTTGTGATTTATGGATTTATCTAAAGCGCAACAAGCGCCAACAACAAATAGACGATTCAATCGAGTTTTTTATTAGCCTAATGATAGTGTACTTACAGTCGGGTTTTAGTTTAAGCCAAGCGTTTGCGAACGCCGCTGAGCATGGCATAAAAACAAACAACCCACTGAGCTTTGAGCTAAATATTATAGCGAGTGAGTTACGTTCAGGGCGCGAGCGACATATTGCCTTTAACGATTTACATGCGCGCACCGGCATTGCAAGTTTGCATAAGTTGGCCACCATCATCAATATTGGCAGCGCGGTCGGCGCACCGGTTATAGACAGTTTAAAAGCGCAACTAAGCGCAGTGAAAGCACAACAAAGTAAGAAAATAGACGACCAAATCAGTAAAAAGTCATTGGAGACAATGTTACCTATGATGCTGGTGTGCTTGCCAATGTTTTTCGTGTTGGTGTTTTTTCCAGCAGCGATGCAAATTATGGACGTGTTGCAGTTATTAGTGGGGGTGTTATGAGTCGCGTAAATAGTCACACTCATTCGTTTTATAAACAACAAGGGTTTGTGCTCACTATTGAGCTTATTTTAATTACCACTATTTTAATTATAGGGTCAATTGGTGGCATTGTTGCGCTGCGAAATGCACTGATAAAACATCAATTTCAGCAACAACAGCAAGATATTGTCATCGCCGATAGTAATGACCGTTTACTGGGTAAAATGCTGTCGTTTGATGAGCATGAAGCGCCGTTGGTAGCGTATGTTGATAGAACGGTGGCAGCTGCGCCTGGGGAGCAAGTGGCGGCAAATTATCGAGTATTAATAGGCATTCGCGATGACAGATTTACTACCCGTGAGCCGATTTACTATGATGCTCCCAACTGTACCGGTAACCCCTGTATTAAATCAACCAGCGATGAAAATAGTGATAGTATCGGGCTGTCGGGCATTAGAGCGACTGGCGTGGTGAGCTATTTTAATGCTTTACAGGGCGGGCCAAACTACGCAATAGGTCGTTCTGTTGATGGTATTAAAGGTGATTTATTTCGCTCTACCGCTATGCAATGTCCGGCCACAATCAATGAAATTCAATCGCGCTATGTATCACAAAAAGTAGTCACTGGCAGCCCTTGTGAAGAGTTTAGCGCGGCAACAACTGAAGCCGATAGTAGCTGCTTAACTGGGGTGAAGTTCCGCGGTGGTGGGATAGGGAACTCAATACCCGATGTACAGCCTTGTGAGCAATGCCCAACAGGGCTGGAGTCACAGGGGGATATTTTCGATAACTATGTACCCGAGGCTGAAATATTGCTCGAGGACGCACTGGCGTCACTGCGCATGGTCGGTGTGATCCCGAAAGTGGACGTCACTTTGGGTGAAATATGTTGCCCGACAGGCACGCGTTTACAAGATGATGATAATGTTGTTAATTCAATCGTGTTTATCGCTGTTAAAAATGTATTGAATTTACTTGGCATCGATATAACTACAAACAGTTTAGTGGTTGATACTTTAAATGTACTAGGAATACAGGAAGGGGTATTGAACTGTGTCGCCGAGGTTAATTTACAACAAGCGCAATCCGTACCTGATAACAACGACCCAACCCTTAATGCACTGGAAAGCTTTACAGCCCCGTTTAAAGTGAAATTAAATCACTCTCCGGCAGTAGCAAGTGAGCAGTGGTACTACATTCCCCCCGACGGTGAAGGCAATAATAGCGGTATCTGAGTGTGGCTTTATTACAAGCCACAGCCGTTAAAACTCCAGTTCCCCCGTCCCGTTAAATCTAACGTCAAGAGCGAACTCTCCCAGCTTAACATATGGGTGTTAGGTTAGCCTTTAGTACAGACGCTTTTCAGCAAAACGCAGATGTACTGATGTCATCTTCTCGCGGCTCTGTTAAATGCGCCATTTTTTCCCGCCCCAGCCCACAGTAACAAGAGTTATTTTTACGGCTGTGTAGAAGGTTGCATTGCACTGTGCTTTGCAAAATGAAAAAAATTAAAACCGTCTGAAGATGGCTGGTTTTAAAATCTCAAGAGATTGAAATATAAAGGTTTATTTATTTTTCTGAGAAGTTCAATCTGGCTTGTCAATTGCTTTTACTAATAGCGGCCTATTTACAGGCGATGACCGAGGAGCAAATTATGAATGCATTCAACGCAGCAACTGTAGAGAGTTCAGTAAACCTAGCCCGTTGGCATGAAATTGAGTACATCATGTCAAACTCGCTGAAAAATAATTACTTTAATATGGTGTATCAGCCTTTAGTGTCGCTCAATACCGGTAGCTTAATTGGCTTTGAAGCGCTGGTGCGTTGCGATTCTACACAGTATGGCGTAGTGGGCCCCGATGAATTTATCCCTCATGTAGAACAAACGGGGATGATTTTAGAGCTAGGAGAGTGGATATTTGAACGAACCTTGAGCGACATGCAGCATATGCTTTATATGGGGCTAGACTCGATAACGGTATCGTTAAATATTTCTCCGGTGCAAATTCTCCACGGTAATGTTTTTAATAGCGTGATGACGTTACTGGATAAATACGCAATCCCTGCCTCAGCGATTAAAATTGAATTAACGGAAACTGCGCTGATCCACAGCCCTGCAACAATCGCTAAAGTATTGGAAGACTTTCACCGTGAAGGCGTTAGTATTTGGTTAGATGATTTCGGCACTGGCTACGCTTCACTGGGGTTGTTGCGCCAACTACATATTGATGGCTTAAAAGTAGACCGTAGCTTTGTGAGTAATATCACTGAAAATAATGAAGACTTTACCTTATGTAGTGCCATTATTGCCATGGCGCAACGTTTAGGTTTAGAAACGGTGGCTGAGGGGATAGAGCATGAAAATCAATTGCATATATTAGAGCAATTGGGCTGCGACATTGCTCAAGGTTACTTATTAGGGAAACCACAAAACTTGATCCGCTCGATTAATACGTGGATGAAATAACCAGCAAACGCAGTGTAGTTAACTTTGTTTGCATTTTGATTTGCAAAATAAGAATGCTCAACTATTGTTAATAGATAATAAACCTATTGATAGTAATGAGTTATTTAACTTTTCAGTGCTATAGAATCCCACTTTTAGTCAAGATATACATTTTATCGGCTTGTAAGGGGGCGCACTGTTTTATAACTGAGGTTTATTATGTTGTTAGATAAAGCGCTCTTTAACTCAGATATTTCAGATCAGCGGGTGTTAGTGCAACTAGCACAAGACGTAGGGATGGAAACTCTAGAGACGTTAATACAATTATTTATTGGCGAACTTGCCACGTTAAGTGCCCGTTTAAGCGATGCTATTACCCACTCCAACACTAAAGAGATACAACAAGTGGTGCATGTATTAAAAAATTCTGCTGCTTTATTTGGTGCGATGCCATTAGCAATCCTCGCAGAGCAACTGCATGGCACACAATCACTTAGCGAAGCACAGCAATTTGCGGCGGCGCAGACTATTCAGCAAAAGATAGCGGCCAGTCGCAATGCATATCAACAGCTAGTAACGCGGACATCATAAGGAGTACATCATGGACAGCGATGAAAAAAAAGGCTTGATATACATAGTTGAAGATAGCATTGCCAGCGGCGCTCTCTATGCAAGCCAATTAGAGAAAGTGGGGTTTCAATGTAAACATTTTACTGATGGTTATTCTGCGCTGGTGGGGATTAAAGAACACATGCCTGATGTGCTTGTCCAAGATGTCTGTTTACCCGATATTAGCGGTTTAGAAGTAATGCAATTTGTAAATAAACAGCCTCACCCTGCTAATGTGGTGGTGATCACCTCAAATAGCTCTATTGATACAGCTGTGGCTGCGATGCGATTGGGAGGATTTGATTTTTTAGAAAAACCCTTCACAGGGCAGCGATTAATTACCGCGGTAGAAGGCGCGCTCAACTCGCAAGCGCGTAAGCAAACCAGTCAAGCCATAACCAGTGACGTCCCCGCTGTTAGCAGCCAAGAGTTTGTGGGGGAGTCTTTAGCGATGCAAACCGTGTTTCGCTTGCTAGACAGCGCGGCACGAAGCAAAGCCAGTGTCTTTATTACTGGAGAAAGTGGCACCGGTAAAGAAGTCTGCGCGCAAACGTTACACGATGGCAGTGCACGCAGTAATGGCCCTTTTATTGCCATTAACTGTGCCGCTATTCCTACAGAACTATTTGAGTCAGAGTTTTTTGGACACGTTAAAGGGGCGTTTAGTGGTGCGTTAAACGACAGAAAGGGCGCCGTTGAAGTGGCTAATGGCGGAACTTTGTTTCTTGATGAATTATGTGAAATGGAACTGAACCTACAAGCTAAATTGTTGCGTTTTTTACAAACAGGCGTATTCAGCCGAGTGGGCAGTAGTGATGTATTAAATAGTGATGTGCGCTTGGTGTGTGCTACAAACCGTAACCCAGAGCGCGAAGTTGCCGAAGGGCGTTTTAGAGAAGATTTATATTACCGGTTAAATGTGATCCCAGTAAAGTTACCTCCACTGCGTGATCGCGAAAACGATATCTTATTATTAGCAGAGCATATTTTAAAGCAAAAAAGCACTGCTAATGGCAAGCAGTTTAGTGGCTTTTCGCCACAAGTAGAGCAATTGTTTAGTAATTATGATTGGCCCGGTAATATAAGGGAATTACAAAATGTTATTGAAAATACAGTAGTAATAAACGAGGGCGATGTTATAGAACTCGATATGCTACCCAATGTATTTAATCAAAAAATAGTTGCAAACACGCAGGCGCACGTTAATCAAGCACCGAGTGCATCACCGATGATGCTACACGATATTGAACCACTCTGGCAGGTTGAAAAACAAGCCATCGAAGCGGCAATCCGTATTTGTGAAGATAACATTCCCCTAGCTGCGGCCTATTTGGGAGTCAGTGCGTCAACCATATATCGAAAAATGAAGGGGTGGAGTTAAAGGTGGCATTACACTTACCATTTAGCGTCCTCAGTGTAGCGAAAAATAAATTTTTTATAATTTTTAATTTATTTACTTGAAAACAATTTTACCGTCCATATATAGTTTAGTGAGGACGCCTGATGGGTCCCAAATAAATAGAAGTTATTGAAAATTATATTATTAATTAAACTTCAATGGCAGTTGTTCATAAGAAAATTGCTATTGAAATATCGCTTAAATATGAGGATATTATTATGCGTACAGTAGATTTATCACCCCTTTATCGTTCTTTCATCGGCTTTGATCATTTAGCATCATTAATGGATGCAGCAGCCAGCTCAGACAAGCAACCGAGCTTTCCTCCTTATAACATTGAGGCGCTTGATAAAGATAAATACCGCATTACCATGGCCGTTGCTGGTTTTAGCGACAGCGAGCTGAGCATAGAGTCAGAAAATAACACGCTAAAAGTAGTGGGTGTTAAAGAAAGTAAAGGTGAGAGCGATGAGCGTAAATTTATTCACCAAGGCATCGCTGAACGTAATTTTGAACGCAAATTTCAGCTTGGCGACCATGTGAAAGTACTGGGTGCCGATTTAGCCAACGGGTTATTGAGTATTGATTTACAACGTGAAATTCCAGAAGCATTGAAGCCGCGTAAAATCGCTATAGGCTCAGATAAGATGCTTGAAAGCAAATAGTGTAATCCACACAGTTATTTTCCCAGTAAAAAGCCGCCATTTTGGCGGCTTTTTGCGTTTACGCATTTTAGTATGGTTACTGTTGTACTGAGCTTAGCATAACGGTTTAAGACGCAGCGAGTAATGTTGTTTATGCCAATTGCGCTATAGCATCCCTATGCGCGAGTTTTTCTCAAGGCGTTTACGCTGTTTTATGCCGTAAAGCAGCGACCAGTCTATTTATTACAACAACATAATTAATTACCACAGTGACGGTGAACGCCAGATACTGAGTTGCTTTTTTTATCAACTTATTCGTTATTATGGTTGCTAATTTAACTGTACATCCTTATAATAGCCGCCATTGTTTAGTATGTTGTAAAACATCACTAACAGCGATATTAAATTATTAATTTTAATATCTATTGGCGCGGGATGGAGCAGCCTGGTAGCTCGTCGGGCTCATAACCCGAAGGTCGTCGGTTCAAATCCGGCTCCCGCAACCAAGCTTGGCCTTAGGCCACCCAATTTTGTGCTTTTGGTGTGACGCCCCGCTTGGTTCGGGGCGTTGTTGTATCTGCACTGTTTGATTTGTCACCCGGTTGATCAAATTAAAATTTAAACTCAATATTTTAGGGCTATAAGCCCTTTTTTTGTTTGTATGGAGGATTTTCGTGACAAAACTTGAACAAGATTTAATGACCATGTTAACGCCTGCGGTAGAAATGTTAGGCTTTGCATTATATGGCCTTGAGTTTGTACAAGCAGGTCGCCATTCTACCTTGAGAGTCTATATTGATCATCAAGATGGGATCTCAGTGGATAACTGTGCGGATGCGAGTCGCCAAATCAGTGCGATTTTAGATGTCGAAGACCCAATTACAAACGAATATGATTTGGAAGTTTCGTCTCCTGGTGTTGATCGTCTATTATTCAAACAAGATCACTACGAGCAGGCGCAAGGAGAGGAA
>NZ_JBFJHD010000065.1:0-14906 GCF_041613455.1 Pseudoalteromonas sp.
ACTTTAACCGCATCAATTCGATTTAACGCACGCGAGCCTAAATCGCTACTGAATTCTTGATCTCTAAATACCGTTAAGCCTTCTTTTAACGACAATTGAAACCAATCTCGACAGGTTACGCGGTTACCGGTCCAGTTATGAAAATACTCATGACCGACAATCGACTCTATGGTGTGATAATCTTTATCGGTCGCCGTCTGTTGATTCGCCAGCACACACTTGCTGTTAAAAATATTAAGCCCTTTATTTTCCATGGCACCCATGTTGAAAAAATCAACGGCAACAATCATATAAATATCAAGGTCATACTCTAAATTAAAGCGTTCTTCATCCCACTGCATGGCTTTTTTTAATGAGGTCATGGCATGCGGCGTTTTCGATAAATTGCCTTTATCAACGAATAAAGCTAACTCAACGTGTCTGCCACTTTGAGTGGTGTAACTGTCGTTTAACACATCAAAGTCACCGGCGACCAAAGCAAATAAATAACTGGGCTTTTTAAACGGATCTTGCCATTTAGCAAAGTGACGACCATCGGCTGTTTCGCCCTTGTCTACTTGATTGCCATTAGAGAGTAGTTGCGGGTAGTGCTTATCGGCAATAATGGTGACATCAAAGGTGGATAACACATCGGGACGGTCCATATAATAGGTTATTTTTCGAAACCCTTGTGCCTCACACTGAGTACAATAAGCCCCGCCCGATAGATAAAGCCCTTCTAAAGAGGTATTGGTTTGCGGTGCAATATCGGTGACTATTTGCAGCTGACAGCTATGTGGCAGGTTATTAATAATCAGCTGCTCGCCAACAATCTCATAATCGCTGAAATCCTGATTATCAACCGTTAAAGACACTAATGTTAAATCAACACCATCGAGCACCAACGGCGTATTCGCAGTGTCGCAACGCTGCAGCGTTAATATTGACGTCACGCGGGTCGCTAACGGCTGTAAATCAAAAGTGAGGTCGGTGTGGGCAATGCTAAAGTTAGGGGCTTGATAGTCTTTTAAATACTGAGCTTGTGGTTTGTTTAAGGCAGTCATACACACTCCAAAAAAGCCCCTTTTACGCGTAAAAGGGGCTGTTTAAATTAGGCCGATTGCTTCGGTTTTATACGTAAGATTTTGATCCCTAGATAAGCATAAATTACCGCTAATACTGGGTTGATTAAGTTAAAGAAGGCATAAAGCGCATAATCGAATGGATTAATAAGCAGCACGCTTTGCATATACGCACCACAGGTATTCCACGGTATCAACGGGCTGGTTATGGTACCGCCATCTTCCAAGGTACGTGATAAGTTTACTGGCTTTAAGCCACGCTTTTTAAACTCTTCTTTAAACATTCGCCCAGGCACAACAATAGCAATATATTGATCGGCTGCAATGATATTAGTACCAATACAGGTGGCAATGGTTGAGGCTATTAATGAGCCGGTGCTTTTAGCTACCTTGAGAATACTTTTTACAAATACATTGAGTAAACCGGTTTTTTCCATGATAGCACCAAACATGAGTGCCGTCATAACCAGCCAAGTGGTGGTCAACATACCCGACATACCACCGCCACTAAGCAGTGCATCCATGTTGTCATCTTGCGTACTGATACTAAAACCATCAAAAAAGGTGGTCCAAATCAACTTAAAATAACCCACTAATTCGCCTTGGCTTACATCAATTTGACTGGCAATCAGATCGGATTGGAATAACACCGCCCACACCGCGCCTAATACTGCACCAATCGATATCGCCGGAAATGCCGGCATTTTACGAATAGCTAACACCAGCAAAACAAATAGCGGCACTAACATCTCTAAACCGATATTAAAGTTTTGCTGTAAAATAAGCGTGATCTCATCAAGGCGGCCCACTTCACTGGTCGCGGTGGCATTAAAGCCCATAAAGATAAAGATGATTAACGCAATCACAAAGCTCGGCACTGTGGTCCATAACATATGTTGAATATGCTCAAATAAATCAGCACCTGCAACCGCAGGGGCTAAGTTGGTGGTTTCTGATAATGGACTCAGTTTGTCACCAAAATAAGCACCCGATATAACCGCGCCCGCTGTTACCGTTTGGTCTAGGCCTAAACCGGTTGCCACGCCCAGCAAGGCAACACCAATGGTGGCTGCAGTGGTCCAGGAACTGCCGATACTCATCGCAACAATGCCACATATTAAGCAGCTAGCCGCATAAAACCAACTTGGGTTTATGATTTGTAAACCGTAATAAATTAGCGTTGGTACAGTACCCGAAAGTAACCATGTACCTATTAACGCACCAACCATTAATAAGATTAAAATTGCACTAAGCGATAAAGTGATCCCCTCTATCATGGCATTTTCAAGCTTTTTCCAGGTATAACCATTTTTTAAACCAATCAATGCAGCCGCAAACGTGGCAAACAGTAAAGCAATTTGATTGGGGCCAGATGATGAATTATCACCAAATAAATAAACTGCAGCACCTAATAAACAAATTAACACTGTGATCGGAATAAGAGCATCAAAAAATGAGGCGGGCTTGAGTGGTTTTTCTGCTAGTGACTTCAAGATAGGATCTCCTCCACACATTCATTGCGTGGTTATTTTTTATTGTTAGCATATACAGCACATTAATTAGGCTACATCGCATCGGCTAAACTTTATGTAATGGTCGATTATAACAATTTCATATATTATAGGTAGAAAAAAAAGGCGCATAGGCGCCTTTTTTTCACGTTATTAAGCGTTGCTTAATTTTTAGCTACGCGGCCGTAGTTAATATAATCTTGCGTAATTAAGGCAGCTTCTTCTAAAAATGGGTCGAGCTTTTCGATCACCTCAGGCACATCATCTAGGTTTTCAATTGGCTTTTCACCCAAACGAACTAAACGCTGATTGGTGCGCAGTAACGCGCGCGCTTCATTTTCGTCTTTTTCTTTAATACGCTCTGCTTCAACTAATGAAATTGTTTTACGATCTTTTTCTTCGTTATAACGTGCTATATCTTCAAACACATAGTTAAACTCAGGCTCAGATTTAATGCGCTGCTTATGTTGCTTAGCTAAATGTTGAATAATGGTACTCAGGTTACCTAACTCTTTATACCTAGCGCGACTAATACTATCCCACGGCAACGCATTATCTTGTTTGCTCTCCCCCCACTCAGCGGGATCGATTGCTGATGGAAATGAAATATCGGGGATCACCCCTTTATGTTGTGTGCTGCCACCGTTGATACGATAAAACTTCGCTATGGTGTATTGCACACTGCCTAGTGGGTTATCGTATAGATCATAAGCACGACCCAAGCCCTTATGTTGTTGCACAGTCCCCTTACCAAAGGTTTGCTCACCAATCACAATACCACGGCCATAATCTTGAATTGCAGCGGCAAATATCTCCGATGCCGATGCACTGTAACGATCCACTAATACAGTGAGCGGCCCATCGTAATAAGTCACACCATCGCGGTCTTTTTGCTCTTCTATACGATTGTTAAGGGTATGAATTTGCACCACGGGGCCTTGGTCAAAAAACAAGCCCGACAATTGCGTCGCTTCATACAAAGATCCTCCGCCGTTTTGGCGTAAATCGATGATGATACCCTCTACTTTTTGCTCTTTTAATTTCGCCAACTCAACTTTTACATCTTGCGATAAATTATTGTAAAAGCCAGGAATTTCAATCACACCTATTTTGCTGGTTAGATCAGAATAGCTCGCTGTAAACACTTCTGATTTCGCTGCTCGGTCTTCTAAGCGAATTTTATCACGAACTATTTCAACTTCTTTTGGTGTACCGTGCGCATCAGCGCCTTTTAGATACTGCAGGCGGACCTTAGTGCCTTTAGGGCCTTTAATTAAGTCAACTACGTCATCTAAACGCCAGCCTATAACATCAACAAAGTCTTTACCTTCTTGCGCCACCCCAATAATACGGTCATCTGCTTTAATTTGTTGTGACTTATCGGCAGGTCCGCCAGGGACTAAGCTGCGGATCACCGTATAATCTTCATCGGGAGTGAGTACCGCGCCAATCCCTTCCAGCTCTAAGTCCATGTCCATTTTAAATTGTTCAGCGCGACGTGGAGATAGGTACGAGGTATGCGCCTCAATACTGCGTGCTAAAGAATTCATCACAATTTGAAACGCATCTTCGGAATTTGATTGCACTAAGCGCTTTTGCACATTTTTATAGCGTTTAGTGAGCACCTCTTTAATGCCAGCCCAATCTTTGCCGGTCATTTTTAGGCGTAGTGCGTCGTATTTTACTCGCTCTCGCCAAATTTCATCTAACTCAGCTTGCGTAGTAGGCCAAGCAGCCTCTTCGCGATCAAAGTAATATTCATCGGGTTTATCAAACGTCATCTCATTTTCAAGTAATGACAACGAGTAATCATAACGTTCAAAACGACGTTTCAGGCTTAAGTTAAAAATATCAAACGTAAAGCCTAATTTACCGGTAATCAATGCGTTATCAAAGTCAGTGCGGTATTGCTCAAACGCAGCAATATCACTGGCTAAAAATACACTTTTGTTAAAATCAAGGGATTCGATATAACGATCAAACACTTTACTAGCAAGCTCATCGTTAAATCGAACCGGTGTGTAATGTGAGCGAGTAAATAAGTTAACCACCCGTTTGCTGGCCGTTGCATGTTGACTCTCTTGCTTAAGCACCGGTAAGTCCTTTAACGTTACAGCTTCAACAGCAGCAAATAATGATCCTGAAAACAGGGCAGCAACTAACGGAATGAGCGTAAACTTTTTACTCATACACAACTCCTTAATTTTATTTCAGCTTAAACTATGTATAAGCTGTCAGCTTTGGTTTTAACTTGCATACCTGTCACTAACTCAACATGAACGTCATCTTTGTTCACTTCAGTGATTACTGCATTAACAAGTGCTTGGCCAAGTTTAACCTTAACCTTATTGTTAACCTTGACCTCTGTTGCTGGTAAAGGTTCAATTTTTCCTGAACGCTTAGCTGGGGCTGCTTTAGCTGATTTATCGGCAGCAGTGTTTTTCTCGCCACCTTTCGCTGTGTGTGGCGCTTTCTTTTTAAACGATTTAGCATCTGAGTCTTGACGCGGACGCTGTTGCTTTTTACGTTTTGCCATTTTAGCACGGCTTTCTTCCAACGCTTTTTGCGCATGGTCGATGTGCTCTTGCTCAACTTTTTCAGCTTGATTGCCATCAAGATCGATACGAAACTCTGACTTTGTCACCGCTTCTAAATAACGCCAGTTTGATGTGTACTTTCTAAGTGCTTGGCGCACTTGAGTCTTACTGACTTTTTCAGACCCTTCAATACGCTCAGCAATATCTTTAAAGATACCGACTTTAAGCGGTTTGATACCGTCCTTTTGTTTAAAACAGTGTGGGAATTCTTGATATAAAAATTCCAATACTTCGTTCATATCTTTTAGCTTGTTTGTGGTTTCCATTTTAGAACCTATGTTTCACATCTTTTCATCAAGGGACGAATCAACATGGTGAATAACCCAGTCAATTAACTCTTCGAAGTCGGCTTCAATTACGGCCATATCGCCACGAAGGTGTTCCCAAATACCATTAATTATTTCATCGATTAATTCACATTCAGTATCATCTGGAAGACGATCCCATGCAATATGAATTAAATCATTGAGCGTTTCCGCTACATGTTCTTCATCGCCTTCCCAATCACCAACATCTTGCACGGCGAATAGGTAGTCTTGAACATTTAGCAAGTCTTTCATTACAGGCTTGCCTCTAAGCATTTAACTAATGCTTCAAGACCCGCTTGATCATCAGTATCAAAGCGGCCAATACTTGGGCTATCAATATCTAATACCGCAAATACTGCACCGTTTTTTATGATGGGTACAACTATTTCAGAGTTTGACGCCGCATCGCAGGCTATGTGCCCGTCAAAAGCGTGAACATCTGCAATTAATTGTGTTTGCTTAGTCGCCGCTGCAGTCCCACATACGCCTTTCCCAACAGGAATTCGAATACAAGCAGGATTACCTTGAAACGGACCAAGCACTAATTCGGTTGGCGAATCCATAAAATAAAAGCCCGCCCAATTTACGTCCTCTAAGGAGGTAAATAACAGCGCGCTTATATTTGCCATATTAGCAATTACATTCGATTCACCGGCTATCAGCGATTCAGTTTGCTTAACTAATGACTGATAAAAATCGTGCTTTTGCATACCAAACTACTTCTTATTAAACATACAGTAGCTAAAGGTACTCTTTGTCGTGAAAAATTGAAACCTTTTACGGCTAAAAAAACGGAAATTGCACGCTTTTTCAGCATGCTTGGTTAATAAATCTGCGATTATTTTTTTGCTGTTTTGCGCAGCCCAAATAAAAACAGTGCAGCAGCAAATCCTGACATCACACTATTGATCAAAAAAATCTCGCCGGTGGTCGCACTCAGTAAGTAACTAAAAATAGCGCCGCCGACTAAACCCAGCGTCAGCACGCCCGAATAATTAACCTTAGCGTACTTAAACATCAGTAAATAGCCGGGCACCACAAACGCGGCCATAGTTAAGCCCACAATATGGGCATTCGCAATTGCAGTCATTAGCAGCTGGGTAAATATTGACAAAAAATCGCCTTGCAATGCCAAGGCATAATAGACCCCCAGCGCACTGCCAATAATAACAGGAGAAAGTAATGATAGGCCGACACTTTTTGCAAGTTGATGCTTCATTGTAAATTCCTTAACTATTCAAACAAAAGGACCAATACAGTAAGCATGCACGAACTATAGACGCTAAGAAATAGAGACTATGGTCGTAATATGTTTGGATTACAGGCACAAAAAAGCCCGCTGATTAAGCGGGCTGTTTTGTTATATGGTGGAGAGATAGGGATTTGAACCCTAGATGGGCTATAAACCCATGCCGGTTTTCAAGACCGGTGCATTCGACCACTCTGCCATCTCTCCAATACTTCGTAAGTTAAAAACCAATGGCTATTTTTAACTTATTGATTAACAGTAACAACGACTATTAATTATAAATTAGGTGGTGGAGAGATAGGGATTTGAACCCTAGATAGGCTACAAACCTATGCCGGTTTTCAAGACCGGTGCATTCGACCACTCTGCCATCTCTCCGCACGGTCTGCATAATAGGGAAAGCGATGGCCTTTGTGAAGCATTATTTTAAAAAAATCGTTCAAGTGATTAAAAAACAACTAAATTGTTTATTGTTACAGCAATTTTATCGTTGCACGGCAAAAAATGAACTTTTATTAAAATATTTCGGTCTATTGATCTACAAAGGTTTGCCCAAACATATAAGAGTTGTTAATCTAATTTTAGTTAAATTATCGGAACTACTACGTTTCAATTACAGGAGCTCTACAATGGCGTTTAATCATTCGTACAATACCGCAAAACCGGTAATGTCGACCATTGAAACAAACAAGGTGCTTAAAAACACTTATTTTTTACTAGCCATGACACTCGCCTTTAGCGCAGTAACGGCCGGTATTTCAATGGCATTACAATTACCTTACTTTATGGGACTGGTGTTCACACTGATTTCATTTGGCTTATTATTTGTTGTTCACAAAAAAGCTGACTCAGCGGCCGGTGTATTTTGGGTGTTCGCGTTCACAGGATTAATGGGCGCCGGTTTAGGCCCAATGCTGAACCACTACGCCGCAATGCCTAATGGCCCCATGCTAATAATGCAAGCGCTAGGCTCAACGGCACTGATCTTTTTTGGTTTATCGGCTTATGCGCTTAACACTAAAAAAGACTTCTCATTTATGGGCGGCTTTTTAACCGTTGGTCTACTGGTTGTTATTGTAGCCAGCATAGTGAATATATTTTTAGGTAGCTCACTAATGTTTATGGTGCTGAATGCTGCAGTAGTATTAATTATGTCTGGGTTAATTTTATTTGACACCAGCCGCATCATTAATGGTGGCGAAACTAATTATATTCGCGCTACTGTGTCACTTTACTTAAGTGTTTATAACTTATTTACCTCATTACTTGCACTCCTGGGCGCAAATAATGACTAATTAAAAAGTTCTGTTAAAATAGCCCCTTAATTGGGGCTTTTTTTTGGAATTATTTTGCCACGCTTTGTACTTTCTTTACATACTCCACCCTCGGATCACGACACCACGCAGCGCTTGGTCAACTTTGCGCAAGCGTGCCTTGCTCAAGGACATAGCATAGAGGCTATTTTTTTATACCAACACGGTGTCTACCATGCATCCAGTGACTTTGCGCTTGCCAGCGACGAATTACAACCCGCTGCCCTTTGGCAGCAATTAGCCGATCAAAATATCAATTTAATGCTGTGTGTCACGGCCGCTGAAAAACGCGGTGTGAATATTAGCAACACCGGTGTGTTTAACGTGGCTGGGCTGGCGGAATTTGCCATGCTGGCCAGTAGTGCCGATAAATGGGTGCAATTTAAATGATTAATGTTTTAGTAATGAGCCAACACAGCCCGTTTGATGACATGTATATTCGTGATGCGCTCGACATGGCGTTAATTTTTGCCGCTGTAGAACAAAATATAAGCTGGCTGTTTAGTGGCCCTGCAGTGCTTACGTTAAAAAAGCAGCAACAGCCCAACCTGGTTGGTATTAAAGATTTTTATAAAAATATTAAAATGCTCGAAATTTACGATGTTGAAAATATCTATGTGTGTGAAAAGTCGTTGCTCGATTATGGCCTCAGTAAACACGATTTACTGATCCCCGCTAAGGCGCTTAATTTTGATCAGCAGCAAACGTTAATTGCAGCCCAACAGCAGGTGGTTAACTTATGAGTACCTTACATATTTTTTCTAAGCCACTGAGCTACTACAATGCCAACCAATTAGAAAATTTGATCCAATTATCCGATACGCTGCTGTTGGTTGGTGATGCCTGTTTTGCCGCCGATCAATATCGTCAATTTACTGACAGCGTCTACCTATTGGAACCCGATGCCACTGCACGCGCAATACAAGTAAACAGCCAGGATACGCTGATCAGCTACGCTGAATTTGTCGCGCTGTGTCTTTCAACAAAACAATCCATTAGCTGGTAATTTATGCTTGAATTTAACAACCAACAGATTGCAACAGATAAACAAGGCTACTTACTCGATCATACTCTGTGGTCAAAAGAGCTAGCACCTATCATTGCCGCACAAGAAAACATTACCCTGAGTGAACAACATTGGGAAGTGATCCACTTCGTACGCAATTTTTATCTTGAGTACAACACCAGCCCCGCTATTAGAATGCTGGTCAAAGCGATGGCCAAAGCACTGGGCGAAGATAAAGGTAACAGTATTTATTTATATAAATTATTTCCAAAAGGCCCTGCTAAGCAAGCCACAAAAATTGCCGGCCTACCTAAACCCGCAAGGTGCATTTAATGAACAACAAGCCAGCTGCTTCTAAACGTAATACTGGGCGTAGTTATTCTCGTGGCAAAATTAACAATTCCGCAGCAGTAAAAAGAGTGGTGAAACCCGCCTTAGCCGCTAAAGATGTAAAAGTGGTGTTATTTAACAAGCCATTTGACGTGCTCTGCCAATTTACCGATGATGCTAATAGAGCCACGCTCGCTGACTATATTCCCATTAAAGAGGTGTATGCAGCCGGTCGGCTTGACAGAGATAGCGAAGGCTTATTATTACTCACCAATTGCGGTAAATTGCAACACACCTTAACCGCCCCAAGCAAAAAGACCACTAAAACCTATTGGGTACAAGTGGAAGGCGTGCCAAGTAATGACGCACTGGCAGCGCTGTCAAACGGGGTTGAACTGAAAGACGGCTTAACCCTGCCCGCTAAAGTCACTGTAATGGCAGAACCGGTTGTATGGCCGCGTACCCCACCGGTGCGTGAGCGCAAAAGCATTGCCACGACTTGGTTGAGTATCACTATTAGTGAAGGGCGCAACAGACAAGTAAGGCGCATGACCGCACATATTGGCCACCCCACTTTACGCTTGATCAGGTACAGTATTGGTAAATACACCCTCGACGGCATTAACAATGGGCAATACAGTGTGCTCACGGGTACACAAGCGCGCTAAATTATTGTGTCGTATTAACTAAAAAATACCGCTGTAAATTATTCAGCACTAAGCGCGATACAGTTACGCCCTTGTTTTTTAGCATAATACAGCGCGTTATCGGCAGCATGAACAAATGCCATATAATCATCACATTGCTCTGGTGTTATGGTGTTAATGCCCATGCTGATTGATAAGTAGCCAGTAAAGCTGTCGATGTGCTCAATAGCGAGCTTTTCAATCGCTTTTTGAATTTGTTCTGCAACAAACAATGCCCCTTCTTCATTGGTTTGTGGTAATAACACCACAAACTCTTCGCCGCCATAACGTGCCACAAAGTCTTCTGGCCGGCTGACTGTTTCTGCAAGCTTTTGCGCGACGTTGTACAAACATTCATCCCCTGCTATGTGTCCGTAGCGGTCATTAAATTGTTTGAAATTATCGATATCAATTAAAATCAGTGATAGTGGACTTTGTGTCGTGCTGACCTTTGCAAACTCGCTAGCAATTTTTTCATCAAAACGACGCCGGTTGGCTATTTTAGTTAACGAATCTAAAAACGCCATTTCGCTTAACAACTCGTGTGCCTTCACCCGCTCAGTGGCATCATTAAACACCACCAAAAACTCTTTACCGATACTGATCCCTGAAACTTGCATCATCACCTGCGCGCCATTTTTACAGGTTATTTGATAATCGTGTGCGGGAATATCACCATTATTATTTTGTGCAGTGATAAGTGACTGCCGCCATAATTCTTGCGCCGCTGCTCTTTGTGCTGCATCCGGATAAGCTTTTATCCACCAATCGGCTACATTCGGGGTCTCATTAATGGTGTAACCAAACACGTCAATATAGCGCTGATTAACTTTTAATATATCCCCAGTTTCAATGCACACATTACAAATTGGCATTGGCAGCACAGTAAACAATTTGGCGTAATGACTCAGCTCATGGTTGCGCATTGGGTGGTGAGTATGGGCAATTAAATAGTCTTGCTGCGGATCATTGTGTTGCTCCAGCAATTTCGCGTTCATCGTCGCGACAAAATGCCACTCCCGCCACCAACTTTCGAGGCATGCTAAAATAGCGTGTTCACTTTGATTGTCTTGATGCAAAGACTGTTTGGTCAGTTTAAAAAGCGCGGCAATAGGGTGTGGCTCTTGGTAATCAAATGGTGCAGTAATTGTAATGAGTTCATCAAATAGGTAGTACGCGGTTTCTTTAAAATCACTCCACGGGTTATTGAGTGACTCGTCTATATCTGCTTGCTTTGCGCTGTCAATAATGAAAGATTTTACTCTATTCACATAAGAAGCATAATTGATATATTCATTCCATTGAGTATAGTAATAATAACATCGACACCGAGTGCTCAGCGTAAATATAGCACTCTAGCACATAATAAAGCTATAATTTATCCCCCCCTAACGCAACAATACCGTGTTTAAATAACATCTTGTCATTGCTGCACTCGGCAAAAATCGTTAAATCAATTTAACGATATAGTAAAAATAATCACAAATGCAGCGCATTAGCGCTTAGCCCCTTTTAGCGCCAGCAAAATACATGCTATAATCGCGGCCTTTCCAAGATGTTATTAATAACAGTAATCTGTAGAAGCGAAATTATTCATGAGCGAAAATAGTCACATTAAAGTCATCGTAGGTATGTCCGGCGGTGTTGATTCTTCTGTATCTGCGTACTTGTTAAAACAACAAGGGTACCAGGTTGAAGGCCTGTTTATGAAAAACTGGGAAGAAGACGATAACGATGAATATTGCGCAGCGGCTGACGATTTAAAAGACGCGCAAGCTGTATGCGATAAACTCGGCATTGAACTTCATACCGTTAATTTTGCTGCAGAATACTGGGATAACGTGTTTGAGTACTTTTTAGCTGAGTACAAAGCAGGTCGCACGCCTAATCCTGATATCATGTGTAATAAAGAAATAAAGTTTAAAGCCTTTTTAGAATTTGCTGCGCAAGCACTTGGCGCCGACTTTATTGCCACCGGTCATTATGTACGTCGCGAACTACGCGATGATAAGTACGTGATGTGCCGCGGCCTTGATGACAATAAAGACCAAAGTTACTTTTTATATACCCTGAGCCACGAACATATCGCGCAAACGTTATTTCCGGTGGGCGATATAGCCAAGCCCGAAGTACGCCGCATTGCCGAAGAGCAAGACTTAATCACCCATGATAAAAAAGACAGTACCGGCATTTGCTTTATTGGTGAGCGTAAATTTAAAGACTTTTTACAAAAGTTTTTACCCGCACAACCGGGTGTTATAGAAGACACCGACGGTAACAACGTGGGTGAGCACGAAGGCTTAATGTACCACACCCTTGGGCAACGAAAAGGGTTACTTATTGGTGGTATGAAAGAAGGCTCCGGCGAGCCTTGGTATGTGGTTGATAAAGATATTGCGCGTAATGTGTTGGTTGTTGGCCAAGGCAAAGATCACCCGCGTTTATACAGTAATGGCCTAAACGCGAATCAACTGCATTGGGTCGACCGCGTGGGTCCAAAAGGCACAACCCGCTGCACAGTGAAAACCCGTTACCGCCAAGAAGACTTAGATTGTACACTGCTTGTCGGTGAAGACGGCATGGCGCGCGTGTTATTTGATCAACCGCAAAAAGCCGTGACCCCAGGTCAATCAGCGGTCTTTTATGCCGGCGATGTCTGTTTAGGTGGCGGTATTATTGATTCGGTGATCAAGTAATGAATGAGCACCAAGTAATGGCGCTTGCGGCTATGTGTTTAGCCGCCAAGCAAGTGCAAAAAGTAGCGCAGTACGGCAACATTAACGACAGCGACTTTGAGATTTTACTCGCTAGCATTATTCAAACCTCACCGGCGTCTCCTGAAGATGTTTATCAAGGTACCCATAACCTACGTGATGGTTATAAAACCTTGTTAAACCAGCTGACTGCAGGCGCGCAAAAAGACGTTGAAATTGTAAAGTATGTGGGTGGCTTAATGCAGCTTGAGCGTGCACTCAATGCTAATGACAAAAGCTTAACCGAATTAGGAAAACGTATCGATGATATTCATCGTCGTTTAGACCATTTTGCTATTACCGACGAGAGCGTTGTTGCCGGTTTAGCAGATATATACTCGTCGGTGCTAAGCCCCCTTGGGCACCGAATTCAGGTTTATGGTAAACCCGAGTTATTAAAACAGCAGCTCACGCAGAATAAAATCCGGGCATTGTTACTCGCCGGTATTCGCAGTGCAGTTTTATGGCGACAAATGGGCGGTAAACGCCGTCATTTTTTCTTTGCAAAAAGAAAAATCATCGCCATTGCTAAAGCAAAAATTTAATTATCGTTCAAACTAAAATTTAGGAGTTATTATGGAGCTTTCAGCGTTAACGGCTATCTCTCCGGTTGATGGTCGCTACGGCAGCAAAACCACTGAACTACGCAGTATTTTCAGCGAATTCGGCTTAATCAAATACCGCGTCATTGTTGAGGTGCGTTGGTTGCAAGCGTTAGCTGCAGCAAGCGATATTAAAGAAGTCCCTGCCTTTAGCGACGACGCTAACGCATTACTGAATGCCATTGTTGATAACTTCAGCGAAGCAGATGCACAGCGTGTTAAAGACATCGAGCGCACCACTAACCACGATGTGAAAGCGGTTGAGTACCTACTTAAAGAAAAAGTAGCTGATAACGCCGAATTACACGCAATCAACGAATTTATTCATTTTGCTTGTACCTCAGAAGACATAAACAACCTATCACATGGTTTAATGCTAAATGAAGCACGTAACGAGGTATTATTACCTTATTGCGATCAACTACTCAGTGCTATCAAAGAAAAAGCCATTGAGTACAAAGCCATTCCAATGATGACGCGTACCCACGGACAACCGGCCACACCATCAACTATGGGTAAAGAGTTTGCCAACGTATACATGCGTTTGAAGCGTCAACGTGACCAAATTGCCCAAGTTGAAATGCTTGGTAAAGTGAACGGCGCTGTGGGTAACTACAATGCGCACCTGAGCGCTTACCCTGATTATGACTGGCACACTCATGCCGACAAGTTTGTAACCAGCCTAGGGTTAACGTTAAACCCATTTACCACACAAATTGAACCGCATGATTACATTGCTGAGCTATTTGATGCCATTGCGCGTTTTAACACTATCTTGTTAGATTTTGACCGCGACATGTGGGGTTACATTGCGCTTAATCACTTTAAGCAAAAAACCATTGCTGGTGAAATTGGCTCATCGACTATGCCACATAAAGTGAACCCGATTGATTTTGAAAACTCAGAAGGTAACTTAGGTTTAGCCAACGCTATTTTTGGCCATTTAGCACAAAAACTGCCGGTTTCTCGTTGGCAACGTGACCTTACTGACTCAACGGTACTGCGTAACCTAGGTGTTGGTATGGGTTATACGTTGATTGCATACCAATCTACGCTTAAAGGGGTTAGCAAGTTAGAAGTAAACGAGCAACGCTTATTAGAAGAGTTAGATCAAAACTGGGAGCTGCTAGCAGAGCCTATTCAAACAGTAATGCGTAAATACGGCATTGAAAAGCCATACGAAAAGCTAAAAGATTTAACTCGTGGTAAACGTGTAAATCAACAAATTATGGCTGACTTCATCGATGGCTTAGAGCTGCCTGAAGACGCTAAAGTTGCAATGAAAAAACTCACACCGGCTAACTATATTGGCCGTGCTGTAGAGTTTATTGACGACTTAGTGTAACCATAGTTCGTCGCCATGAAAAAGCGAAAGGTTCATCCCCTTTCGCTTTTTTTGTCTTTAAAAATTACAGGGCAAAGCTATGTACCAATTAACAATAAATGATTTATCAGAGCAACAGTTTTTAACTCAATTTTGGCAAAAGAAG
>NZ_JBFJHD010000066.1:0-14695 GCF_041613455.1 Pseudoalteromonas sp.
CAGGTATCAGGTATCAGGTATCAGGTATCAGGTATCAGGTATCAGGTATCAGGTTAGTGAAATTAAACACCGCGCTTGTTGCAAGCGCGGTGTTTTGCCAATTCTCGCCCCACTTTTTTATTGTACGCTACTGCTCTGCAAACTTGGGGACTTTACGTTTGTCAGCCTTACTCATAGCAAGCTGTTGAATTTCGTTTTGTTTGTGCTCTGCCGATTTGGTTTCTAACGAGTGTTGCTCGGCGTTTTCGTAACTTAATTCTGTGAGTAACGCAAAATGATCTGAGCCATACTTGGCCAGACGTTTAATGCGTTTTACTTTAAATCCTTCGCTGTGAAATAAATGATCCAGCGGCCAGCGCATAAAAAAGTAACTGGCATGAAAGGTGTTGTAAAAACCGCGGCCTTTACGAGGGTCTAACAAGCCACTTATTTGCATAAATAATCGCGTGCTGCGCGACCATGCAACATCGTTTAAATCACCAGCCACTATGGTAGGTCGAATTGGGTTTTTCAGTGCCTTTGCCACCATAATTAGTTCGCTATCACGAGGGCGCGATGAGTCTTCTTCGGTTGGGCTTGGCGGTGCGGGGTGAATAAAGTGCGCTTGCATTTTTACCCCTTGATCTGTGACAAATAAAATATGAATCGACGGTATATCGTCTGCTATTAGCTCGCATATTTGCGCATCAATAATATTAAACTTACTATATAAATGCATGCCATAGCGGTTGTCTTTAGGGCATTCTATACAATATGGGTAATCTTTTTTCAGTACTGCTAACTTAGTTTGCCACCAGCTATCACTTTCAAGCGTTATTAGCAGGTCGGGCTGCTGCTGATGCACCAAACGAATTAGTTGCTCACTGTTATGGTTAGACATCAGTACATTGGCCGACATAATTCTAACACTGGGGGCACTATGTTTTGCGGCGCTTTGTACTTCTTTTTTTGCCAGCCAGGTATAGGGGTATATCCACTTCGCTTGCAAGCACATAACAAGCACAGCGGCAACACTGATATATAAAAAGTCGCTCACATCACTATATGCAAAATACGCAGCAACCACAGCGACAAAGCTTGCTAAATAAAACACTTGTAAACGAACAAAGTCGCAACTGCGCACTAAGTAATGCTGGCTATAACTGATAGGTAATAACGTGATAAATAATAAACAGCTCATTATTATTGCCAGCGTAATAAACATGTAACCTCCTGTTCGGTGTTTATCGGCTCAGTATCGACAGTATCTCACGAGTATCATGCACCAAATGAATAATAGTTCGGTCAACCTCAATGCGCACAGTGCCTTTATCTCGCGCTAATACCTTAGCCCGTCTATATATATCATGCTGTAAAATATCGCCGCGATGGTAACGTTTATGCCAGCCCGGTGGCGTCCAACCCTGACGAATTAGTTTTTTTACCTGCTTTTTAGTAAGCCCGTAATCATCCCGGTGGTGTTTTTTCCAGCCATGTTTATGGTGATACTTTTTGTCACGGTGTTTTTTACCGTGGTGATGATACTCGCTATGTTTATCACGGTAGCCATGATCGTCATCATCATGCTTTGCCTGTGCGCTTAACGAGCTCAGCGCTAAAATAATTAATGCACTATAAAGGGTTTTATACATATTAAGTCTCTGCTGTAGTCTATAACCTAAGATTAACAAGTTAGCCTGAACAACAAATGAAACCATGAAAAGTAATGTTAAGGTATTTGATATGGCGTCGGGCATCACTGCGTATAATTCAAGTTATAAAGCGGCTTTAAGAAACTCATAAATACGCAAAACCTCAGCAACGAACACGCAAATGAAGCTAGACCGACCAACATAAAGGCAGTGCTAACGGCGAACATTCTTGCTCGCTATTTTAGCAAAGGAGTATTTAAGTGTATGATATTAAATATATCTATAAGCAAGTGCTGAGAGTTTAAGATGTTTACAAAATTGCCACGCTGGGTTGAATATGGAGCCTTTACACTGGCGTTTATTGCCGGCATGGTAAATGCAGTGGGGTTATTAGGCTTTGAACATCAGGCCATTTCGCATTTATCGGGGTCGGTGACCTTATTTGGCATTAAACTCATGAGCGACGGCCGTGCCGCATTATTACTGTTTAGTATTATCATTAGCTTTATGCTGGGCTCGGCCTTGTCGGGCTTTTTACTCAATGGTGGCTCGCTAAAATTAGGTCGGCACTACGACACGTTATTATTTATTGAAGGGTTACTATTACTCGCCAGTGCCTATTTACTCCATAACACAATTGTTTATGGCATCGTATTAGCTTCTGCGGCGTGTGGCTTACAAAACGCTTTAGCAACCAATTATAGCGGTGCGGTCGTGCGTACCACCCATTTAACCGGTATTTTTACCGACTTAGGCTTAATGCTCGGCCGCGCATGCAAAGGCGAAGCCATAGATGCGCGTAAGTTTATGGTATTTTTACTGATCACCTTAGGCTTTTTATGCGGTGGAGTGATGGGCTTTATACTCTTTGCACGATTGTCGGTGATGACTTTAGCAGTACCGGCTATTATGTGCTTTATTTTATCCATTACTTACCGGCTCTATCGTTTACGTAAACCCATTTAGAGTAAGTTGTTTAACTTTTGTTGCCTTGCGCTTATTCAAGTGCCATTGCTATATAACCAATTTGTAGGAATATATGAAACGCCATTATCTCTGTCCACTACTCATGCTCAGCCAGCTGCCATTGATGGCCACTGCCGCACAAAATGATCACTCAGCAATTGAACGTATTACCACCACGGCATCGCGGGTTGAAGCCCTCAGCACCCCACTGCCCGTCGTTATTAGCGTACTTGATGAAACGCAGTTAGCGGCTATTGCGCCCACGCACATAGAAGAAGCAATGCAAAGAGTCGCAGGCGCCAATATACAGCGTGGTAATGGCCAAGAGTATTTACCCGCGCTGCGCTCCCCCGTTTTATCGGGTGCTGGGGCTTGTGGCGGACTGCTTACCTTAGAAGACGGTATTGCGCTTCGAGCGGCTGGTTTTTGTAATATAAATGAGTTGTTTGAAGCGCATAGCGAAATGGCACAGCGTATCGAAGTATTAAAAGGTCCGGGCTCCGCACTGTATGGCTCAAATGCCGTGCATGGCGTTATTAACGTAGTGACCCCAGACACCACCCAAGGGGGCGGCTTAGTGGCGGTTGATTACGGCTCATTTGGCTACAATCGCTATAAACTACGCGCCGGTCACGACATGGGAAATAGCGGGTTAGGCATAAATGCCAGCATTACCGACGACAGCGGCTATCGCGACGACGAAAGCGTATTGCAGCACAAGGTAAACCTGCGTCACCGTTATCACCGTGGCGAGTTAACCTTTACCTCGGGACTGACGTATACGCATTTAGAGCAACAAACTGCGGGGTTTATAACGGGATTTGAAAGCTATAAAGACGCAAATATAGCCCAGCAAAACTTTGATCCAGATGCGTTTCGTAATGCCCGTTCGTTACGTGTTTGGAGTAACGCTGAGTGGCAATTAAATGATGGTACGCTTGCTACCACAGTGTATTTTCGCAATCAAAGCATGGACTTTTTTAAGCATTTTTTACCCGGCACACCACTGGAAAATAACAGCCAAACGGGCCTAGGTTTGCAGTCGCTGTACCAGCATCAGCTCAAAGATAATATACAACTTAACGTTGGCCTCGATGGCGAATACACTCGTGCCGATTTTTTGCAAAACCAACAAAATGCCACACAAGGCTCGGCGTTTTTAGTGGCCACGGTGCCACAAGGTAAACATTACGATTACGATGTCAACGCCACTTTGTATGCCCCTTTTGCCAGTATGAATGTACAGCTAAGCGATTGGTTAGTCACACTTGGCGCACGTTACGAGCACATGCAATACGACTACACTAATAATATGTTAGCCGGTCGCAGTAAAGAAGATGGTAGTAAATGTGGTTTTGGTGGGTGTCGATATAGCCGCCCTGCCAGCACCAAAAATAGCTTTAGTAACCTGTCGCCAAAGCTTGGAGTAAGTTATCAGTACAACACCAATAACCTGCTTTATGCCAACTTTTCGCGAGGCTACCGCGCACCACAAGCGGCCGAACTTTATCAGTTACAGCGCCAACAAAGCACGGCTAATTTAGCCGCCGAAATAGCTAACAATGCCGAGCTTGGCCTTAAAGGCGTGTATCAAAACAGCCGATATAACTTATCGCTTTATGCTATGAGCAAACACCATACTATATACCGCGACAGTGACTTTTTTAGTGTTAATAATGGCAGCTCACGCCATCGCGGGATTGAGCTTGAGCTTGAACACGCCGTTTCATCGCGCTGGTCGGTTAACTTTGCCGCCAGTTATGCCAAGCATAGCTATACTAATACGCAAATATTGAATAACATTAATATTAATGGCAACGACATGGATACAGCGCCGCGTAAAACAGCCAATTTAGATGTAACTTGGCAGGCGTTTAATAACGCCAATGTAGCGCTGCAATGGCACCACGTTGGCCGTTACTATACCGACCCTGAAAACTTACACCATTATGACGGGCATGATATTTTAAGCTTACGAGCACAGTGGCAAGTCAGCAATAATTTAGCGCTTGCAGCGCGTATTATTAACCTCACCAATACGGCTTATGCCGAGCGCGCCGATTACACTAGCTTTAGCGGCGATCGCTACTTTCCTGGTCGGCCGCGTAATGCGATGTTGAGCGCAACTTATAGCTGGTAACCCTCTAAGTCGTTGATGTAACGCATCGGCGATTTTTTCATTACTTTTTTAAACATGGTAATAAACGCACTCACCGACTCATAACCTAATAACTCCGAGACTTGCTGCACGCCTTGCTGCTTCGACAACGCTTGCAGCGCAATGATAATATGTAATTGCGTGCGCCACTTACCAAAGGTCATGCCGGTTTCTTTTTTTATCAGTCGCGCTAACGTGCGCTCGGTAAACGCAAACTGCTGCGCCCATTGTGGCAACGTTTTACGGCTGTAAGGCTGGCTGATGATTTGCTTAGTCATCGTTTTTATTACGCTATGGGTCGATAATACAAAGTCTAATGGTTGAATGGGCATATCAATTAGCTGCTCAAATAGCACCTGTGCCAGCCGCGCAGTTTTACCGCTTAAACTATAATGTTGCGAGACGCTCGCTAAGCTCAACATTAATTCTTTGATTAGCGGACTAATCGTTATGGTACATGCCGTAGCTGGCATGCCCTGTAACTGCGAATCGATAAACAAATGGCATAACTGCGCATTGTCAGACGCTCTATTACTGTGCTCTATATTAGCGGGGATCCAAATTGCGCTATGGGTGGGCACCATCCACATTTTGCTGGCCACTTCACAGGTCACATAACCATGCAGCGCTAAAATTAGTTGCCCTTTGGGATGCGTGTGCAGCGGAATTTCATCACTCAGCTTGGCATATTCTCTTTTCGCAATAACCGGCTGTGGCATGGTTTCAAAATTTTTTATTTCATTCCAATCTGGAGGTAGCTGCATTTTGTCAGTTTTTAGTTATTTATTGTCTCTTTTACTAAATTATAGTATTCGCTTAGCCTTTATACTAGTCGCTATGGCTTCTTGCTAAACAACCAACCTGCTAGGACGTATACAGTGTTAACTCAACAATCTCAATCTCGCTTATCTTACGCGTTATTGGTGTTAGGTATTTTACTTATTGCCAGTAATTTACGCGCCCCAGTGACGGGGTTAGCCCCGGTGCTTGACCAAATCATTCTAAGTTTTGATTTAAGCGCATCGCAAGCCGGTATGCTTACTACCTTACCGCTAATTGCATTTGCATTAGCAAGCCCCTTGGCCACCAGTTTAGCCAAAAGACAAGGCTTGGAAGTGTCGCTATTTATTGCGCTGCTGTTAATTGGTTTAGGCCTCGTCTCACGGTTAATACACTCTGTGCCCATGCTTTATTTAGGCACTGCCATCATCGGGGTGGGGATTGCAATTGGCAACGTGCTGTTACCAAGTTTAATTAAGCGCGACTTTGCTCATAAAGTGGCCGTGATGACCTCGGCGTATGTACTGGCAATGGGTATTTTTGGTGGCAGTTACTCGGCATTAATTATTCCCCTTGCCGAATATCAACAGATAGGCTGGCAAATCGCGTTAGCCAGCTATGCTTTAATCTCTTTACTGAGTATTGTAATTTGGTTGCCGCAATTAAAGCTGCGCAGCAAACCGACGAAAGATTTACTTGAAAACACCGGCAACGTTAAAGTGTGGCGTCAAGCTCTGGCGTGGCAAATCACTCTATTACTTGGCTGTAACTCTTTATTTACCTACATTATTATTGGTTGGTTGCCGAGTATTTTAATTGATAACGGGCACAGTGCACAACAAGCGGGGGCGCTGCAAGGCTCATTTCAAGTAGCCTCGGCTTTA
The DNA here is from genome assembly GCF_041613455.1 of Pseudoalteromonas sp. Classification (GTDB taxonomy): domain Bacteria; phylum Pseudomonadota; class Gammaproteobacteria; order Enterobacterales; family Alteromonadaceae; genus Pseudoalteromonas. The sequence goes on from NZ_JBFJHD010000066.1 coordinate 6,420, forward strand.
CCGGGTATTATTTTAATTCCGTTATTAGCTAAACTAAAAGATCAGCGCATACTTACCTTTATTTTAGGGGTACTGGCGAGTTTGTCGTCGATTGGCTTACTGTATCTGCCCGAATACGCCTCGCTGTGGTCGGTCACTATGGGGTTTTGCTCTGGTGCATGCTTTATTTTAGGCTTGTCGTTTATTAGTTTACGGACTCACAACTCTCATCAAGCCGCAGCACTGTCTGGTATGGCGCAGTGTATCGGTTACTTACTTGCCGCAACGGGGCCGATTATTGCCGGAGCGTTACATGGTTATTTTGGCAATTGGAGTTCAACACTGTGGTTTTGTGCTTGTGCCAGCGCGTTGTGTGCGCTATTTGGCTATTTAGGCGGGCGCAATATTACTATGCGTAGTAAAGCGTAAAAGCTTATTACGCTGAATTAAATAACGCTTAAGTAAATAACGCTTTCAGCCAGCGAAAGAACTTAAAACGGCGCTGTGCAGCAGGCTGCTCAGCGCTGTGTTTATTTACGGCATCACGGCGCGCTTGCGCGATATTTGCTTTAGCGGCAAAACGTAAACGCTGCTCATCAGTAAGGTCGTCATCAAAGTGAAGGTGTAATTTTTTCACCTCACGACTACGTCGCATTGAACTACACATAGTACTACTCCCAACAAGGGCTCTAGTACAGTAGACAGGCAAACGCCCTGATTTATTGCATCATAATGCCAACTCAACTTTGCGTGGCTGTTAACGCTTTAAGCTAATTTAATAAGCCTAAATTGTTTTTTGCCACGCTGTATCACCCAAAAACGGTCAAACAAGGGAAAATCTAACTGCGCATGCTCGTCTACTATCGCTTCGCCATTAATTTTAATCGCACCTGCGGTAATTAATTCACGCGCCTGGCGCTTTGAGCTGGCCAGTTCGCTCTTAACCAATAACTCTGCAATATTAATTTGTGCATCGTGAATGCTGTGGACCGCTAGGCCATCTTGCTCTAACTGCTCAAGCTCCGACAAAGTTAGTGTTTGTACTTGGCCATTAAACAGCAATTGTGTAATGCGCTGCGCGCTTGCTAAGCCTTGCTCGCCGTGCACAAAACGCGTTAACTGCTCGGCTAAAATACGCTGCGCTTGCGGTTTTTGTTGGCTAGCAATATCGTCAGCTTCTATGGCTTCGATTTCTTTTACCGATAAAAAGCTGTAAAAGCGCAAGAAGTTGTAAACATCAGCATCGTCACAATTGAGCCAAAACTGGTAAAAGCGGTACGGAGAGGTTTTTTTCGCATCAAGCCAAATTGCGCCACCTTCGGTTTTACCAAATTTAGTGCCGTCTGACTTAGTAATAAGTGGCAAGGTTAATCCGTACACCGTTTGTTGGTTTAAGCGACGAGTTAAATCAATACCGCTGACAATATTGCCCCACTGATCGTTACCACCAATTTGTACACTGCAACCCAGTTCACTATTTAATTTCGCAAAGTCGTACGACTGCAATAAAGTGTAACTAAACTCAGTGAACGACAAACCTTGATCTGGGCGTTGCAAACGTTGCTTTACCGACTCCCGGTTGATCATGTTATTAATTGAAAAGTGCTTGCCTACATCTCTAAAAAAATCGAGCACTTCAATGCCACTAAACCAGTCGGCATTATTTTTTAATTGAATTGGCTCGCTTAAATGCGGATTCATCACACTTTCTACTTGTGAGCTTAAGTCGGCGACCCAACCTTGTACCGTTTCTTTACTGTTTAAGCTGCGCTCAGTGGCTTTAAAGCTTGGATCGCCAATCAGCCCGGTTGCGCCACCAATTAATGCCACCGCTTTATGCCCCGCATCATTAAAACGCTTTAGCATTAGCAGCGGCACTAAGTGGCCTATATGTAGGCTACCCGCGGTGGGATCAAAACCACAGTACACCACTTGCGGCGTGGCTAGCAATTGCTGCAATTGCGCTAAATCACTGACCTGAGAAACCAAGCCGCGTTGGGTAATATCGTCGAGTAATGCTGTTGTCATGGTATTTTTCCGCATACGTGTGTTAATAAGTTAGGGTAAAAATACTAATTAATGCAGCGGCGTTCCTATATATCCCTAAAGGGATAAAAACGGCTCTTTATTGACTGGTGATCAAATGATTTAAAAATAGCTGAAAAAACTCACTCAACGACGACACTTTTAATTGTGCATAAATACGTTTGCGATGATTTTTTACTGTGCCTAAGGTGATGTTTAATTGCGTGGCAATATCGTTAGAGTCGCAGCCTTGCACTAATAACATGGCAATTTGCCGCTCGCGGGGAGTGAGTTGCTCGCTGGCAAAGGTCGCTAAGCCACGCTCTATCAGCTGCCCTGTCGCGCTACTGTTAAGTGGCCCAAGTAATAATAACTGACTCCCCCAATGCTGGCGGCATAAGGCTTTAATTAAGTTAAAATGCGCCGTTAATTTGTTTTTTTGGATAGCGCTAAAGCGTTGTTTATTTTCTAACAAGCCTAAATAAATAACAATCCAACGGTGCTCATCAATACGCACACTAATACTTAGTTCATCCACCCAACCGGTTTCGTTATAAAACTGTTGTTGATATTGCGTATACGCGGCTAAATCTTTGCTTGCGGTGATATCGACCAGTCGATATACCCCTTCATGCCCTTTTTTTGACAGCTCAATATAAAACGGATCATTAATAAACGAGTTGGTTAAATAACGCTGAAACAATAACTCGCGACGTGTAGCAATCGAGTCGTATAAATAAATTGGGTGCTTGTTGGCTCTGCAACCTAAAATGACCGCGCAGTCAAATGGCACTAAATGTGCAATATAGTTCACTATTTTTTGCGCAAACCCGGTTGAACTTATTGCTTCAACACATTGCGCAATGAGCTCATTTTCACTGGATTTTGCAATCATGACTGCCACACTGTGTTAGGTAAATTAAAAGCTTAATTGGCGTTAGCGCTATAAAAATTGGCCTGTTTAATACTGGCAAAGTCATTAAATCGCACCCCATGTTCACGCATGACAGTGAGTACTTTTTTACTCAGCATTTGGCGTAAATAAAACGGCTGATTGGGTACAAAGTGATGAATAGAATGGGTTTTGCCAAAGTTAAAACAAAACAAGTGAAACGGCATAAATACGCGACTGGTTAACACATGGGTTTGCTCTAGCATATTAGTCACACCACCATAATAATGCATGCACGAGGTAACAAAATTGAGTGAACTTGAGCGCACAATATTAGGCACAATTAACACCACCATCAGAAATTCAAACACCGCCATGGTGCTAAGCAGCCAAGTTGGTGAGCTTAGTGCAATGGGGGTAAACAGATTTACCGCATGGAATATAATAACGCTGTACAACACAATAAAGTATGCGGTGGCAATAGGAAAGCCGGCATTAAATATTTTAAAAAAATGAAAACCTTTGATCTCTTTAGAAAAACGTTTTGCGTTAATTAATAACCCTAATAAACCATCAACAATAACCAGCGCACGTAATAACGGGTTTTTAATGCCATTACCCACTAAGCGTTCTTCTAAGTCTTGCGGGGTGCCTGAGTTTTTATGATGGTGTAAATGCAACTTACGGCGGTACCACGGACTTATAGTATTTGCCCGCATTAACCACACGGTTAGCATCATAAAGTTATGCATCAGCGGCTGCTTACTAAAGTACTGTTTATGAATTAAGTCGTGTTCTAACTCATGGGAAATAGATGCCGCCATGGCTACTAAAATAATACATAACCACGCAGGTATAATAGCCAGATAATATAAGTAGCCTACCCCTACTAATGCGCCAAGCGACAACAGTAAAATAACTAACCCGATGCTGTTTTGATGCGTTAATACAGGATGCTTTGTACGTAGCTTCGCCTCTTCAGTTTTAATCGCTTTAACGATGGCTTGAATATTTTGTTTTGCACTTAAATGAGTCATAAATCACACCCGTTCAATAATGTTGTGGCGGATAATACCTGAACTGGTAAAAAAAACACCTCAACGCGCACTTTCTTCACACTATTTAATAATAGCGGCGAGTACTTTTGCGCGCTAATTAGTAGCTAAAACAACACAGGCGCGATGACTATTCGCGCCTGCACTGTATTTATTTAAGCTTAGTTTATCGAGGCTGCTTTTGCTGCGCCGCTAAATAGTCAATTGCTAATTGACTCATCGCTTGGGTGCCCACTTTTAACGTGGACTCATCAACATAAAAGTACGGCGAATGGTTAGTTGGTGCTGCTTTTGCGTCTTGCCCTGTAGGCGTACCACCTAAAAATAAGAATAACCCTGGCACTTGCTGCGCATAAAAAGAAAAGTCTTCAGCACCGGTGACTTTAGGTACATCAAACAGATTGTTTTTTCCTACTACCTTTTCAAGTGTGGGTAACATTTGCGCGGTAAGAGCAGGGTTGTTTACCGTAACGGGGTAACCTTTAAAAATAGTTACCTCGGCTTCGGCCCCCGACGCTTTCGCAATATGCGTGGCGGTGGTGGTTATTTTTTCAAAAATTTGCTGGCGATTATCCATATCAAAATTACGAATAGTGCCCACCATTTCAACCGTGTCTGGAATGATATTATTACGTACACCGCCGGCTATTTTACCAAACGAAATAATAGCCGGCTCTTTAGTGATATTTATTTGCCGACTAACAATATGATTAACCCCAGAGACAATTTGCGCAGCAACTGAGATTGGATCTACGCCACCCCAAGGTGATGATCCATGAGTTTGCTTGCCTTTTACTGTTATTTCAAAGCGATCGGCACTAGCCATAATCGGGCCACTACGGTAGCCAATTTGACCGCTGTTTAATCCCGCCATCACATGAATACCAAACGCCACATCGGGTTGGTATTTTTTAAATATACCTTCTTTAAGCATTAACTCCGCGCCGCCTTCTTCGCCTTGTGGCGCCCCCTCTTCTGCCGGCTGAAATACAAACATAATATTACCGTGGAGCTCACTTTTTACCGCCGACAATACTTCAGCGGCGCCCATTAACATCGCCACATGGGTGTCGTGTCCACAGGCATGCATCACCCCTACATCAACGCCATTATAATGGGTGGTCACTAATGATTTAAACGGCACGTCGGCTTTTTCGGTGACCGGCAAGGCATCCATATCGGCACGTAGCATCACGGTAGGCCCAGGTTTAGCTCCTTTTAACATCCCCACCACGCCGGTGTAGGCAATGTCAGTTTCAACCTGCATCCCCAAGGCTTTTAAATGACGCGCCACAATCGCCGCGGTGCGTGTTTCGCGGTTACTTAATTCGGGGTGCTGATGAAAATCGCGACGCCACTCAACCACCTTATCTTCAACCTGATTGAGCTGTTTATCGATATTAATAGTGGCATTAGCATTAAATACGCCGCAACTTACCACGCCTAGAGCGAGTGAGATTAATGAACGTTTCATCGATTTTCCTTTTTTATTATGTAGCTTTACCAGCAAGTGCTGAGGCTATAGCTAACGAATGTGCAACAGAGTGAACACGCATAAATAATTACCCAATCAATTTGAGTAGTTATGCAAATGATGTACGAAACTACATAGTAACTAAAACTGCCTAGAGTAAAAACACCAATAAAAAAAGCGACTTTTAATCGCCACGGCACTGCTCATTCGTAGCCGCTTCACTTAACTCTGATCAAGGGGGAAATCGTTGCCTGTCGAACAAACAAGCGACGGGTAACCGCGACGCACACTACTGAGCAAACAGTACATAGAGTACTTTGCTCTAGCAGCGAGTGACTGCGCTGCGATTATTTATTACTCAGCTTAGCGCTACTTGAATGCCTTTTTCTTCAAGTTCATGACGAACACTGTCTGGAAAAGCGCTGTCGGTAATTATTATGTCAAAACATTCAATATCTAACGCGTGGAAAGTGCCCACTTTGCCATATTTTGATGAATCTGAAATTAGAATGGTTTTTTGCGCCGCCTTAGCCACCGCTTTTTTAATAATCACTTTAGGCTCACTTGGCGTAGACAGTCCGCGTAGGTTCCAAGACGAGGTTGATACAAACGCCACATCTATGTTCATTCCGGCTAAAAAGTCTGCCACCTTACTACCGACACTCGATTGGTTGTCACGATCGACGCGCCCACCAGTGTGGTAAAGTTCGCAGCTACTATGTTTCATCAAATACATGGCAATCATAAAGTCGTTAGTGATAAAGAGTAAATCATCTCTATGTGCTAACTGTCGCGCTATTTCCAGTGACGTCGTACCGGCATCAAGGTATACCGATGCATTGTTAGGGACAAATTGGCTCGCTAGTTTGCCTATAACGGCTTTTTCTGCGGCATTTTGCTGCGCTTTCGCGTCATGGGATGGTTCATTGTGCAATATTGTCGTCAGTTGCACGCCTCCCGATACCGACAACACCTTGCCATCTTTCTCTAGCTTGGCAATATCACGGCGAATAGTCATGTGAGATACCGCAAGGTTATCAACTAACTCATTGATACTAATAACATCTTGCTGTGAAAGTAGAGATAAAATTATTTTATGGCGCTCTGCTGGGATCATAATGGCTAATATTAGTTATTATTTTGTCACTATCTTAGCAACTCAATCTGCAACTGTGAAGTTATGCTTGTTATTGTTAAATAACTTTATTTCCCTGCAATTTCATCCCGATATGTATGTTCCTGGCTACTCCTTGTCTGTTTAAATGTTATTAAATGGTAAGTTATGTGAATAAACTGCTTGACGACCCTACAATTCAAACATATAGTCACAACAATTAACGAGTCTTAACATATTGAGCAATATCTTAATAAAGGAAAGCACATGAACAAGCAGATCCCCTTCAATAAAAAATTACTTACCGGCGTGTTACTAGCAGGTCAACTTGGCTGTATACATAGCGTTGCAGCAGAAGAAAATAGCGCTAGTAACACTGCCAGACTCGAACAACTTATTACCAAACAACAACAGCAATTAGAAGTTTTAAAACAACAAGTTGATCAGCTAAAAAGTAACAGTAGCGCTCCCGTAGATGTTACTATGCAAACACCTACCGCAGTCAGCAAAATAGTGCATGGCGACCCTAAAGCAAAAACTAAACTTGTCGTATCTGGCTGGGTAAACCAAATGTTATCTGTGGTTGATGATGGTGAAGGCGTTGACGCTTACATTGTAGATAATGACTTTGCGGAAAGTAGAATTAAGTTTTTAGGCACTGTTGCTGCCAGTGAAGATCTGACAATCGGGGCAAAAATAGAGCTCACTATTGCACCTAATAAATCAGGCAACGTTAGCCAAACAAACCAAGATATCAATAATATTTTCGATCAACGCTACACCGAGGTATTCCTGCAAAGCGAGCGCTGGGGTAAATTATCTTTGGGTAAAGGTTTTACCCCATCACATTCAAGCGCATTACGGGATTTATCGGGCACAGCCATTGTTGCTAGTGCAAACATAACGGATCAAGCTGGCGGATTATTTTTTCGCGAGCGTGATAATAACGCCTTAACCGACATTCGCATCTTGGATGGCTTTAATAGTTTTGATGGCCTCAATCGACGTAATCGCCTGCGTTACGATACGCCTACATTTAATGGCTTTAGTTTGGCCACTTCTCTTGTTAGTGATAGTCGCTACGATGCAACGCTCTCATACCAAGGGCAAGGCTATGGGCTAAAGGTGCTTGGCGCAGCAGCGATTGCAGAACCTAATTTAGCCAATGCGGGGTTACAATATGACGGCTCTGTGTCAATGCTGCACGAAGCAACAGGCTTAAACTTAACGCTGGCTGCTGGTATGTTAGAACAAGATGATCAAGATAACCCTAGCAACCTATTTGCTAAGTTTGGCTTAATTAAAAATTATACCCGCGTCGGCCAAACCGCATTTTCGCTAGATTACACGCGCTCTAAAAATTTGCCAAATGAAGCAAGTAAAAGTACCGCGTATGGTTTAAGCGCTGTGCAGCAACTCAATGATTGGGGTACTGAAGTATATGCCTCATACCGCATCTACTCATTAGACTTAGCAGTTGGCAACGACGTTAACGACATACAGGTGTTATCTGTTGGGGCGAGAGTGAAGTTTTAATGGCTATATTAGCTAAAAAAACGCGGCAACTTCCCTTACTCCTTGGCCTTATTATGCTTACTGGTGGTAGTAGTCTTAAGCCTTTTCAATGGCATGATGAGCGTGAAATGGGATTAGAAACGGGCCTGTTTAGTGGCGCTGCAGGCGAGTTTGTTATTATCGATAACACGTACGACCCCGAACGCATACATTAAGCCGATG
>NZ_JBFJHD010000067.1:0-14661 GCF_041613455.1 Pseudoalteromonas sp.
TCAATCACATCAAGTACCGCCATACCAATGGCACACGACACTGGATTACCGCCAAAGGTATTAAAGTATTCCATACCGGTGACAAAGGCGTCGGCAATTTCTTGTGTGGTGATCACGGCAGCCATAGGGTGACCATTACCAATTGGCTTACCTAAGGTGACAATATCTGGCACCACATTTTGTGTTTCAAATGCCCACATATGACTACCGACTCGGCCAAAGCCGACTTGTACTTCATCAGCAATACAAACACCGCCAGCAGCACGTACTTGTTCGTACACCATAGCTAGATAACCGTCAGGCATAATAATTTGGCCAGCAACGCCCTGTAATGATTCACAAATAAAAGCGCTAGGTTTTTTACCTGCTTGCGCTAACTCGGCTAGGGTTGCTTTTACACTATTGGCATATAGCTCAGCGGTTTCGCTGCCTGTGCCTTGAAATTCACCTCGGTAAGGATCGGGCAGGGTAACCTTATGTACATAAGGTGGTGCACCTTCGCCGCCCGGGCCGTCAAATTTATAAGGGCTGGCTTCGATACAGGCATTGGTATTGCCATGATAAGCGCCGTCAACCACCAGTAGCTCTTTTGATTTAGTGAAACAACGCGCTAATCTAAATGCGAGTTCATTCGCTTCACTGCCAGAGTTGACTAACATACAAACAGATAATTTTTCTGGCATGGTTGCCAATAGTTTATCTGTGTAGTTAACGATATTGTCATGTAAATAACGGGTGTTGGTGTTTAGCTTGGCTAGTTGCGCTTGTCCTGCCGCGACCACTCTTGGATGGCAATGACCAACATGACAAACATTGTTGACCATATCTAAGTAGGGCACGCCTTGCTCCGTAAATAAATAAGCGCCTTGGCCACGCACCATTTTTAATGGCTCTTGGTAGCTTAAACTTAAGGTTTTTCCTAAGTGTTGCTTACGGTAACGGATAATATCAGCAGGTGCTTTGCCGCTGTCTAAGGGCAGCTGACATGCTTGGCGTAATTGGCATAGCACGGCGAAGGGATTTAATGCGCTTAGTTGTTCAAGTAGTGCCCAGGCCGGTTTTACCGACACTAACAAATACTCATTGTCTGGTTGCTGCGAAATAGCCAAGGCGGAATTACAAACTGTAGTACATAAACGCAAGGCGACTAATGAATATAAGACTTCGAGTTCGCTGTCAGATAATGGTCGCACCTGATGGTAGCCAGCCACTATGGTTTTAAAGGCATTCAGTACGCCATCTTGTGTGGATTTTTCACCCATTAGGGCATACGCACAGGCAACGGCTAATTCATTAACAATATGGCTGTGTACCATATCACCAAAATCGATCAAACCGGTTATTCTGGTTGGCGCGCTTACATCATTCACTAACAAGTTGTAATCGTTGGCATCGTTATGAATTACGCCTTGCGGTAATTGCGCTAGTACAGGCATGGTTTGCGTTTGATAAAGCGTAAGAAATTTTTCTACCAAAGGCGCTTGGTCAGCATGCAGAAGATGCTTTTTACTCATGCAAACACGATAGCCTTGGGCTAAATCCCAATCTAAATAACGAAACGCACCAGGATGTTGAAAATCCGCTAACGCTAAATCAATGTTAGCAATAAACTGGCCTAAATCAGACCAAAGCGACTCATTGTGCGTCAGGCTGTCGGCTTCAGCATAGAACTTGCCCGGTAAAAAGGTTAATACCCGTAAATAAAACCTTTGTTGTTCAGCATTAGTGATAGGGGTAATGGTTTCGCCATTTATATTACTCAAAGCATGAGGTACAGCACATTGTTCGGCAGTTAAATGTGCCATAGCCGCATTTTGCATGTCTAGCTCGAGTTTTGGCTCTGCTGAGTTAGCAATTTTAACAATATATTGCGCGTTACTTGCCGTGGTTAATAATAAGTTTTGATCACAATAGCCCATTAGGCTTTTCAACTGCCCAGACAATTGGTATTGCTGAGTTAATAATTGATTAATTGCAATGTCAGAAAACGACGGTGTTTGCTCTGTACTCATTGTTGCCTCTTCAAAGCTTATAGCTAGGTATTGTTGCATACTCTCGCCACTTCAAAATGCTAGCCCAATTAGGGCTGCATCTTGAGGTGGCTTGAATAGGTGGTTACTTACTTGCTATTTGACGCAACGGTACGAGCAAGTGCCGCAGGATTTACCTTGGTAGCACTAAAAGGCACTAAGGTAAAACCGTACTGATAGCTTTGTGCTGGGATGGTATATTGTGCATGTACTAAGCGACCCCAAGACGTATCACCTCCTACACCCATTTGTTTGTGGTCGATATTGACGGTAACTAAATCGCGCATCGGTACTTCTGCACCATGCTTACTGGTTACCGGTACTAACCCTGAGGCTGACTCTTCACCGTCTTTACCAGCAATAAAGTCGATATCACTTTGCTTATAAGGCCATGCACTGGTGTTTAGTACTTGATCGCCAACGACTAAAAGCCCTAATCCATGGTCAGCTTTTAACGCCATCCAACGAACATCGGTTTTATTGCCATTTTCTTGTGGACGAACATAGTGATGTATTTGGTCCTTAACTAAGCTTTTATATAATGAAATGGGTGCTGATGTTTTTCTATCAGCATAGCTTTCATGCGGCCCACGGCCAAACCAAGATAATTGTTGGAATTGTCCTGGCATAGTGAGTTGCATACCTAAACGCGGTAAGTTTGGAAGCTCTTGGCCTGGGGCAATATTTAATTGGCTTTGCACATGGATTTGGCCATTATTGTGAATGTTATATTGCACTTGATAATCACCGATAAAGTCGGCGACTTTATACTTGCTAGTAACTTGATAACCCTGTGCTGTTTTTTGCTTTTTCAGTGAAGATAACACTAATTTATCACTGGCTGTTTGCCATAACGCCGCCCAATTTTGCATGCCATTACCTAAATCGTTATCCGTGGGGGCACGCCAGAAGTTTGCGCGTAACGATGATTTAAGTAAGTCATTGTTGTTATAACTATATTGGCTTAACCAACCGGTGTTTTTATCAAAAGTGGCTGTGCTGCTGTTATTACTAAAGCTTAAAACGTTTTTATTATCTTGCTTAATTACCATAGCGGCTGACGTTTTTGGCGCTTGATTAGCCACTAACTGTACCGGTAATTTAAATTGTTCAAATGCCAGTTCATGTCCGCTTGTTAGCAAACCGTATGGCTGGCGAACCACTGCGCTTAGGGTGATGAAGTATTCTTTGCTATCAACTTGTGGTAATGACGGCAATGCTAGCTTGAACTGTGCTTTCTGACTAGGTAATACCTTAGGGAGTGCTTGGTGGCCGTGTGCAACCACCTCACCGTCAGCTTCAATGCGCCACTGTAAATCAAACATGGCTAAATCGATGAAGTCATAGCGGTTTTCTACAATAAATTCGCCTTTGCTGCTGTTCGCTTCAGAAAAGCGAATCGCTTGGTAAACCTTCTTTACTTCATAAGCGTGCGGATGAGGTTGACGATCCGCTGACATTAAGCCGTTATTTAAGAAATTACCATCACTCGGCAAATCAGGGTGAAAGTCTTTGCCGTATGCCCAGTACTTAACGCCATTTTCATTGGTGTATTCAAGTGACTGATCAACCCAATCCCAAATAAAACCACCTTGTAGTACGTCGTATTTTTCAATCGCTTGCCAATAGTCGGCTAAGTTACCTACTGAGTTACCCATAGCATGCGCATATTCAATCATAATGCCAGGGCGGCTTGGTTTAGATTCCGCATATTCGACTAAACGCTCGATTGACGGGTACATTGGCGCGAATACATCGGTGTAATGCTCTTCTCCAGCTGGCTCATATTGCACTAAACGGCTGCTATCATTGTCTTTGAGCCATTGATAAGTGGTTTCAAAAATCTTGCCTTTACCTGCTTCATTACCTAATGACCAGATGATGATAGACGGGTGATTTTTGTCGCGCTCAAACATACGTTGTGTGCGATCTAAATGGGCTGGCAACCAGCTCATTTCATCGCCTAATTGGGTGTCTTTATTAATCGCTAACGGGTGCGATTCGATATTGGCTTCATCAACCACATACATACCGTATTTATCGGTTAACTCGTACCAATAAGGGTCGTTAGGGTAATGACTTGCACGAACAGCGTTAATATTAAACTCTTTCATCAGTTTAATATCTTGTTCCATTGATGCTCTCGTTACAACATGACCGTGCAGAGGATCCGTTTCATGGCGGTCAACACCGCGAATGGTGATCGCTTTACCGTTAATGGTGAGTTGGCCGTCCACTACTGCTAAATGTCTAAAGCCAATATCATTGCGTACGGTCTCAATGGTGTTGCCGTTACGGTCTTTTAAGCTGATCAAAAGGGTATATAAATTAGGTGTTTCTGCTGACCATAATGCCGGTTGATTTAACTTACTCTCAAGCGATACTTCTGTACTACCGTTAGCGGCGACGTTTACTTTAACTTCTTGATCCACTAATACCTTCATATTATTACGTGGATCTAGGAGTTGTACTTGGAGGTTTTGTCGTGATTTTTTATCAGCAAAGTTCTTTAAGGTAACATCAAGAGCAAGCTTACCTTGGCTAAAGCTCTTATCTAAAGTGGGTTTAGCGTGAAAATCAAAAATACGCTGCTTAGGGGTAGCGTAAAGATAAACATCGCGTTCAATGCCAGAAATACGTAGCATATCTTGGCTTTCTAGATAGCTGGCATCGGTCCAACGTCTAATTTGAAAAGCTAATAAATTATCCCCTTCATTAAGGTAAGAGGTAATGTCAAATTCTGCAGGGGTTTTGGCGCCTTGACTAAAGCCGACTTTGTTGCCGTTTAACCAGACATCTAAAGAAGATTTAGCCGCACCAACATGAAGAAATACTTGTTTGTTTTTCCATGAGCTTGGCAGCGTGAAAGGCTTACGATAAGAGCCAATTGGGTTGTAGTCTTTTGGTACATCGGGCCACGTGGTGCTAAACGGGAAGCGTTCATCTAAATAAATTGGGTAACCAAACCCTTTGGTTTCCCAATTGCCCGGTACCGGGATTTGCTGCCAGTTGCTATCATCAAAATTATCAGCTTGAAAGTTTTCTGGTTTATTCTTTGGTGAGCGTTGCCAGTCAAATTTCCACAATCCATTAAGCAATAAAAAATTATTGTTTTGTTCTTTATTATTGATCAGTGCAGCGTCACGAGATTGAAATGGAAAAAATGAGGCACGTGGCGCTTCTTTATTAATGGCAAATACTTCATTATTTTCCCAGGGTTCACGGGGTTGGCTATTAGCGTTGCTGTTAACAAGTAACAGCAAGGTTAACGCAATGGGGCTAAGTGACTTTATCATGAAACAAATATCTTAATTAAATTTAACAATATTATTTATAATACAAATAAAGTTTATTTAAGCAAGTACTTTCTATATTAAATGATTTAAGTGGCTACTCCAGTGAGATGAATAACCATAACCAACGAATAGAAAATTATTTTCATTGATTACAGCGCTGTATTTTAGATGGAAAAAAAACCTAAAATTTGTGCTTAATTGCATTATCGTGCTCAATCTTCTTTAAAAAGAGATGATCTATACAGTTTTAAATTAAGCTAGTGTATTTATATAAACTCATTTATCATACAAATAAAGATGGGCAGACATAATGCAAAATAACTTAGAGTAAATTAGTACATGGAATCATCACATCGTAATCTAACCCAGCAAGTTGTTCATGAGTTGGGGAAAAAGATCTTAAATGGTAGTTATAAAGTAGGTGACCGACTCCCTTCTGAAGCTGACTTATGCACACAATTTAATATTAGTCGCACCGCTACTCGCGAAGCAGTAAAAATGTTAACAGCCAAAGGGTTAATTAGTTCTAGACCCAGACAAGGTATTACCGTTGTTGAGTCAAAACATTGGAATTTGTTTGATGTTGATGTTTTGGAATGGGTGTTATTAGGTAAGCCCGACTTATACTTACTAAGGTATTTTTTACAGTTGCGATTAGCCCTTGAGGCAGAAGCTGCCTATTTAGCTGCGTTATATGCCACTGAGGCTGATTTAAAAGCGATAGAGAGCTCTTTAGTGCGGATGAAAGATGCTACAAATGGTATGGATGACACCCATGAAGCTGATATTGATTTTCACCATAGTGTATTGTCAGCAAGTAATAACCCTTTCTTTATTCAATTAAAGAACTTCATTACTACTGCATTGAAAGTGAACTTGCGTTTTACTAACCGTATGATTGCGGTTACGGTAGAAGAGTATCAGGCGCACTGTGATATTTTTGAATACATTAAAAATAAAAACCCTCAAGCTGCTTTTGATGCTGCCATGATCACACAACGAGCAACCTTAGCGATCGTTAATAAGCAAATTGAGGAGCAAGAAAGCCATACAACTTAATTCAGCCAATGCGACACTAATGACTAGTCACTTATTTTTTTAGTGTTAACGCGCTGATAGTCTAGCTTTTTTTTCGTTAAAATAATTTGTTATAAATAATATTCCTGCATTCACTAAACAAAAGAGAAACTTAACTCGATATACTTTCCTCAATGCAGAAAAGATCTGTGTTATACCGTGCGAAACAGCTTTAATTATTAATGTAATGGTGACTGAAGGGAGTAATGCAATGCCTAGTGAAATCATTGGAAGTAATTTGTGGCATGTTACTTCAAAAAACTTATTAAAAACTAATCAACTCAATAAAGATAAATCTGTTGATGCTGTTGTCATCGGTGGTGGTTATACAGGTGTTTCTTGTGCATTAAGACTTGCAGAGCAAGGTAAAAAGGTTGTTCTTTTAGAGTCTCAATATATCGGTTACGGCGGTTCAGGGAGGAACGTAGGGTTAGTCAATCCAGGGCTTTGGATGGAACCCGAAAAAGTAGAGAAATTGTTAGGGCAAACGGCTGGAATTAAACTTAACGAGATGCTCTTTCGCGGTCCAGAATTAGTTTTTTCCAATATCGCTAAATACAACATAGACTGTGAATTAACTCAAACTGGCACCCTGCATTGTGCTCACTCAAAGGCTGGCCTAGCTAACTTGGAGGAGAGATTAAAACAATACCGAAATAGGGGGGTGAAAGTTGATTTTCTTTCAAAATCAAATACAGAAGATAAGTTAGGCACACCAATTTATCATGGTGCTCTGCATGTACGAGAGGCAGGTACAATTCAACCGCTTGCGTACTTACAAGGCTTAGCTTGTGCTGCTATACAGGCTGGCGCATCTATTCATCAAAGCACTCCAGTAACTGCAATCGAGCGAAAAAATGCATCTTGGGAAATCAGCACATCTGCTTACAACATTAAAACTGAAGCTGTCATATTAGCAACTAATGCTTACCATCAGCATGCAAATATAAGTGCGGCTCCAACTTACACCCCAGTGCATTACTTTCAAGCGGCAACTAGACCTCTAGATGAGGCGTTACTAAAAAGAATCTTACCTGAGCAGCAAGGGTGTTGGGACACTGCTATGATAATGTCTTCAATACGTCGTGACCAAGCTGGCAGGCTGATACTCGGAGCTGTTGGGTCACTTGATTTACCATCAAGGTATATCCATTATAATTGGGCCCAACATAGACTAAAAAAGCTCTACCCTTACTTAGGTGATGTGGGCTTTGAGCATGCGTGGCATGGTCGTATTGCATGCACAAGTGACCATTTACCTCACATAGTTGAATTTGGGCCAAATGCAATAAACCTTTTTGGTTACAGCGGAAGAGGGATCAGCCCTGGAAGCGTATTTGGTAGAGCTGCTGCAGAGTATATTATTTCTGGTGATCAATCTTATTTACCCGTGGAGCCGGTGAGAGCATACACCGAAAAATTTACAAAGTTAAAGGGGGCACTTTATGAACTTGGTGCCACAGCATTTCATGGAGTCACAGGTTTTCTTTAGCTTTTATATGTATTAGTTAAAGTAGTTTATGGCCATAATAATTAAATACATTTATTTAATTATTGATGACAAACCACTTCTCTTTATTTTCATATAGTGGACCACCGAAAATCGACACATTTCTTAGACCTAAGGTCTTTCTAGTTGAAATTATATAAATAGCCGCTAGTTGATTAGCTTATTTAATCTTATGATTAACCTGATTTAAAACTAGTTGACTCTCGCTTAATAATCCTGGGAATATGTTTATAATTTTTTCGGTCATCAATTACTGTGTTTTTAGTTGATAGTTCAAGCGCTATATTAGTTGCTTGTATTGCCATTTTTTCAATTGGGTAGTTGAGTGTACTCAACTTTGGCCTTGAATACCTAGAGAGTAACACGTCATCGAAACCGAGTACTGAGATGTCAGACGGTACTTTGAATCCGTTATCTTCTAATGTAGAAATAGCACCGATTGCCATTGCATCGTTATAAACAAATAGTGCAGAAAAGCTCTTTCCTGAAGCGAGTAGCTTTTGAGTGGCAATTTCTCCTCCTTGAAGTGTGGGAGGGCCGTACTCAATAAGATCAGGGGCAATATCTGCTCCTACTAACTTTAGTTCATGTTGAAATCCTTGTAATCTGAGTAGCGGATCATCTATTTGATGTTTACTTGAGATGCAGGCAAAGCTTTTATGATTCAATGACAATAAATGACGAGCTGCAATCTTCCCACCTTCGAGATTATCTAGCCAAACACAACGTTCTGCTATCTCTTCAATGTAGCGATCGATCAGCACTAAACCTGATGTTTTTTTTGCTAATGCAATCAATGCCTCATCAGATAATTTTTTACTATGTACCACCATTACATCGCATCGTCTTTCTATTAGTAAGTTGATGGCCTGCATTTCAGACTCGGCAGAGACTAATCCCGTACTTAAAAGCAATTGCATATTGTTTTGTCGTGCAACTTGCTCTACACCATTTGCTAAAGAGGCAAAAAAGGGATCAACAAGGTCTGGAATCACTACACCTATTGTAGTGCTTCTCTGAGTGACTAAGGCTCGAGCATTCGCATTAGGTGTGTAGTTCAAGTCTTTCATTGCCTTAAGCACATTTTCAATGGTTTTTTTACTGACTTTTGGGCCGTTATTTAATACACGAGATACGGATGCCACAGAAACCCCTGCGATACGGGCTACGTCTTTTATTGTTGCCATTGGGTAATTGTTTTCATTATATAATTTGATTAAGTTTGGTTAATATACATTGAAAAGATGTTAAATAACAATAAACAGCTTGTTTAAAATTAGTGCTTGCTCAGCTTGGGGTAAACGATTACCCTTGGTTTAATCTTTACAATAATTAATACTTTTTAAATATTATGACTATCAAATTTGATCCGACTGAGCATCCGCATCGAAGATATAACCCATTAACTGATGAGTGGGTATTAGTTTCACCTCACCGAGCAAAGCGACCTTGGCAGGGGCAAGTAGAAAGGCTTGATGAGCAACAAACTCCCGCCCATGATAAAAGTTGTTTTTTATGTTCCGGAAACTCACGAATTAATGGTGAAGTAAACGATGAATATAAACAAACTTATGTTTTTAAGAATGATTTTTCTGCAATTAAGCAAAATACTCCCGTTGTAAAGTGTGATGATCCACTATTTTCAATGGCAACGGAGCAAGGTGAGGCTCGAGTAATTTGTTTCTCCCCTGATCATAGTAAAAGCTTACCTGAGCTTTCAGTAAATGAACTTTATAATGTTGTTGATACTTGGCAAAAGCAGTGTGATGAATTAGGGCGAACCTATACATCAGTGCAAATTTTTGAAAATAAAGGCAGTGTGATGGGGTGTTCTAACCCACACCCTCATGGCCAAATTTGGGCACAACAGCAATTACCTACTTTAGTTGTGAAAAAACAAAAAGCGCAACAGACTTACTTCAGCTTATATAACAGTAATTTATTGCAAGACTATGTTGCCAGAGAGATTGAAAATAAAGAGCGCATTGTGGTTATAAATGATGATTGGTTGGTTGTCGTGCCATATTGGGCTGCTTGGCCTTTTGAAACATTATTACTTCCAAGGTTTACAGTAACTCGTCTTACAGACTTGAATGAACAACAAAAACAATCTCTTGCGGCTATTCTTAAACAAATAACAATCAAATATGACAATTTATTCAAATGCTCTTTTCCTTACTCAATGGGCTGGCATAGCGCTCCTTTTGATGGAATGCAACATGATGAATGGACTTTGCATGCTAGTTTTTTCCCTCCCTTATTACGCTCTGCCACGATCCGTAAATTTATGGTGGGCTATGAAATGATGGCTGAAGCCCAGCGAGATTTGACCGCAGAGCAAGCTGCGCAAAGGTTACGTGATTTATCAGATTTTCATTATAAGGAGAAGTAAATGACTCAAAAAGCGCTAGTAAAAGACTTATTTGCTCAACAATTTAACAGTCCAGCAGAGTTCGTTTGCCATGCACCCGGTAGAGTAAATATTATTGGTGATCATACCGATTATAATAATGGATTTGTGCTCCCTGCGGCTATCAACTATGGCACTACAATTGCCGTTTCAGCAAGGCAGGATAAGGAAGTTGAAGTTTATGCATATGACTGTGATTCACAAAAGGATATATTTTCTCTCAATAATATAGTGTTTGATAAGCAGGTAATGTGGAGTAATTATGTTAAAGGTACGCTACAAGCATTAATGCGGAAGTATCCAGATATTAATGGAGCAAACTTAGTTGTTGTAGGTAATGTGCCTCAAGGCGCTGGTTTAAGCTCTTCTGCTAGCTTTGAAATAGCTATTCTCAAAGCATTTTCTCAACTGTATCAATTAGATTTAGATGGCATTAGTGCGGCGTTAATGGGGCAGCAAGCTGAGAATGATTTTGTTGGTTGCAATTGCGGCATTATGGATCAGCTAATCTCAGCAATGGGGCTGCAAAATCACGCCATGTTGTTAGACTGCAAAGATTTGTCCTTTGAAGAGGCACTTATTCCTGATGATTTAACGCTGTTTATTGTTAATTCAAATGTTAAACGAGGTTTGGTTGATAGTGAATATAATTTAAGGCGTCGGCAGTGCGAGCAAGTCGCTAAATATTTTGATGTTTCTACTCTACGAGATGTTTCTTTAGAACAGTTGAACTCAGTGCAAGAGCAAATAGACCCTTTATTATTTAAGCGTGCCCGTCATGTGATCACTGAAAATAGTCGTGCTGTTGCGACATTAGATGCTCTAAAAAATAATGATATGGCAGCGATTAGCATCGCAATGAAAGAGTCTCATGCATCTTTGCGAGATGATTTTGAAGTGACTACCAAAGAAATGGATGGCCTAGTTGAAATTATAGATGGAGTGTTAGGTGTTAATGGTGGAGTTCGCATGACAGGTGGCGGCTTTGGCGGCTGTATCGTTGCTTTAGTTCCTTCAGCTATGGTGATCCACGTCAAGAATGCAGTAAATGGCAATTACGAGAGGTTATTCGGCATAAAACCGAGTATTTACCAATGCACTGCAGCTCAAGGTGCATTCAGGTAGTTGCATACTCAGAACATTACAAAACAAAAAATAATTAAAACAGAGAATTAAAACTAAAAAATCAAAGGCGAATAAATGATGGATTTTACGACAAAACTGGGGACGCTCGATAGCACAATTTTTATTGTCTACGTTATAGGCTTGTTATGCCTTGCTTGGTGGCTCTCCCGAAATGAAAAACAAGAAGGGACAAATACCGAAGATTACTTTCTAGCAAGTAAGGCACTCCCTTGGTGGGCGATTGGTGCCTCTTTAATCGCTGCAAATATTTCCGCTGAACAAATTATTGGAATGTCAGGCTCTGGTTATGCGATTGGTTTAGCTATTGCGTCTTATGAGTGGATGGCAGCGATTACTTTAGTGTTAGTGGGTAAATATATGTTACCTATTTTTTTAGAAAATAAAATATTTACCATGCCGCAATATCTTGAGCAACGCTTTGACAGTAAAGTGAAAATAACTATGTCAATTTTTTGGTTGGCAGTTTATACCTTTGTTAACTTAACTGCCGTGTTATGGCTAGGCGGTATGGCGATTGAAACAGTTGCAGGAGTTGATTGGATGTTCGGCATGATATTTTTAGCCGTGTTCTCTGTTGCTTACTCGCTTTATGGTGGTTTGAAGGCGGTTGCTTTTACTGATATTTTACAAGTAGTACTGTTAGTTTTTGGTGGGCTGTTACTTAGCTATTTAGCGTTAGATGCTGTTGCTGATGGTCAAGGCGTTTTAACCGGCTTCGGTATTTTGACCGAACAAATGCCTGGGCACTTTGACATGATATTAAGCCCTGACAATGAAAACTATATGAGCTTACCAGGTATTTCAGTGTTAATTGGTGGCATGTGGGTGATGAATTTTAGTTATTGGGGATTCAATCAATATATAATTCAGCGTGCTTTAGCTGCAAAAAATCTTAAAGAAGCACAAAAAGGCATCGCTTTTGCTGCTTATCTTAAGCTGTTAATGCCACTTATTGTTGTATTACCGGGCATTGCAGCCGTTATTCTCTATCCAACATTAACTTCTCCAGACCAAGCTTATCCTTCTATGATGGCATTAATGCCTGCTGGATTAAAAGGCTTAGTTTTTGCTGCATTAGTTGCTGCTATAGTGTCATCTCTCGCTTCTATGACAAACAGTATTTCTACTATTTTCACTATGGATCTTTATACCCGCTTTAAACCGAATGAGACTCAACGTCATTACGTAGGTATTGGCCGAATTGCCTCGCTAGTTTCATTGTGTATTGCCTTAGCTGTCGCTCAACCATTGCTAGGCAAGTTTGATCAAGCGTTCCAATATATCCAAGAGTTTACTGGTTTCTTTACTCCCGGTATTGTGGTTATCTTTGTCATGGGGATGTTCTGGAAGAGAGCAACGTCAATGGGCGCATTATCAGCCGCATTGGGATCAGCTGTATTTTCATTAATACTTAAACTTGCTTGGCCTGAGTTGCCATTTATGGACCGTGTCGGCTTAGTATTCTTATTATGCTTAGTGCTGTGTTTCGTCGTATCAATGATGGGCAAACCGAACTCGACTGATAACAGTGTTAGTTTAGATCAGGTGAGCTTTGTCACAACCAAGCCATTTAATATTGCAGCTGCAGGTGTGATAGTAATTCTTACGGCTTTATATACCACTTGGTGGTAAACAATACATTAATTAGTAAAAGGCCAATTTATTGGCCTTTTTACTGATTAGCAGAATAAATAACATTAAAAAATAGACAATAAGCTGCCATCAATGGGCAACGGGTAGCGAGTTGCGGGCCTAGAGCCTAGTACCTAGGACAGTGTCCCTTTTAAGCTCTGCCACGCAGTGCAGAAATACAACTCGCCAGAATTACAAACCCTAAAGACATCTTAAACGCCAGTGAAATGGTACTCATTAGTGCATGGCTATTTTGCGCTGAAAAAGTACTGTCACCAAGGTAATAATGCACTATTAAGTTGATTAAGCTCATGCCAAATAAGTTACCAATTGTGCGTGATAAGTTCATGGAGGAAGAGGCGACACCTAACTCACTTTTATCGACTGCGCCCATAATGGCATTGTTGTTTGGGGTGGAAAATAAGCCAAAGCCAATACCTAATAATAACAGTGAGCCGCTAATATAGGCTGTGCTTGAGCTAACCGACAGTTGGGATAGTAGAAAAAAGCCAACCATCACAATCACACAGCCCAGTGTAGCAAGTAACCGTGGTTGTATTTTATCGGCAAATTTACCTGCCAGTGGCGCCATGATGGCCATTGATACGGCTTGCAGTAATACTATTTGCCCAGCATGTGCAGGATTTAACCCTTTAATATATTGCAGATACAAACTTAACAAAAAGGCCAGTGAAAAGTTACTGGCATACATTAGAAATGAAGTCGACAGCGAGAGGCTGAACACACGACTTTCTAAAAACATTTGTACCCTAATGAGTGGTCGCCGACTCCTACTTTGATGCACAACAAATAACATTAAACAGATGATTGAAAATAACGTTAAAAGCCAGCCTGTTATATTTGGTAAATCACTTAACCCTAATACCAAGCACAGTGCAAAGAGTGAGAAAATAGCGGTACCCCACCAATCAAACGGCGATTTTTTATCGTTTTTCCATTCGCCATGTAAAAACAGTTTAATGGCGACTAATAGCATAAGTACTAAGGGGATTTGCGAGTAAAACACGGCGCGCCACCCCCATATTTCAGTAAGCCAGCCACCGACTGCGGGCGCAGCACTCAGCCCTATGTATACACACGCCGCCGAGGTGCCTAGTGCCATGCCGCGTTTATTATCAGGCGTGACAGAGGTAATGATGGCAACGCCAATACCAAAAATCATCGCGCCTGCCGCGCCTTGCATAAAGCGCCAAAAAAGTACCCATTCAATCGATGTTGCTAGCGCACACATCAGCGAGGCCAGCGCATTTAAGCCTAAACCAAAAGCATACACACGTTTACGACCATAGTTGTCTGCAATTTTGCCGCACGGAAGCATAAATATAACGCTACTGAGTAAATACAACGTGGGCATCCACGCGATCATTTTTGCGCTTGCGTTTAAATCTTCAGCAAGATTTGGGATCGCGATGTTAACGCCTGCCATGCCAAGCGGCCCTATAATAGATCCGCTGCAAATGATAATAAGGGCAATGGTAGTGGGAGGAAGATTAAACAAGAAGGCTCCTTTTAATTTACTGGCCTTAAAATGATACGTGA
>NZ_JBFJHD010000068.1:0-14503 GCF_041613455.1 Pseudoalteromonas sp.
ACGCCGACACCTTATTAGGTTTGTATGTGGGGGTTGATGGTTGGAAATCTGATAATGAGGGTAGCTTCTCTTATCAAGATAATGCCGCGCAAAATTTTAATTTTGAAGATGAAACTTTCGTGAGCTATTACGCTGCACTAGAGCACCCCGTGCCGTTAGTACCTAACATTAAATTAAGGTACACCGAGCTTGAGTTAACGGGCTCGACGCGCCTTGATCAAAACTTTACCTTTAACGGCAAAGACTATGTTACGCAAACGAATATAAATTCAGTCAGCGATTTTAACCATATTGACTACACCTTATATTACGAGATTTTTGACAACGATTTAATCTCTATCGATTTAGGTATTAACGCTAAGCAATTTGACGGCGCAGTTACCGTGACCGGTACCACCTTACAAGGTGATGTAAATCACACCGAAACGGTTGAGTTTTCTGGTTTTGTGCCACTGGCTTATGGTCGTGCCGAAGCTGGTTTACCATTTACCGGCTTAAGTGTGTTTTTTGAGGGCAGCTTCTTAGCCATAGATGACAGTAAATTACACGATTACCAAATGGGTATTGCCTGGGAGTTTATTGATAACCTAGCAATAGATGTGGCGGTTAAAGCGGGTTACCGCTCTATGGTCATCGAGCTAGATGACGTTGATGATATTACTACTGATATTGATGCATCGGGCCCGTTTGCGGGTATTCAAGTACACTTTTAAGTTAGTCGTGTTTTATGACTAATTAAACCTTTGTAGCGTGGTATTCCCCTTCTTTGTATGCCACGCTACGCTTTCTTGCTATTTTAGCCCCTCGATTTTATTGCCTCAAAATAACTTACGTACTGATGCGAATTGCCTAAAGTGAATTGTTTTATATTTGCTATTACCACACTGTAGGTAGGTTTTTTACTGAGCTCAAAAACAGCGTGTTCACTATCCTGGTAATACTATTGAACCTGCTGGGATTGATGGTTATCTATTATAGTTTGCGCATCATTAAGCTGGGCTACTGTTTTTAAGTTATTCAGCCCTTGTGCGAGGGCGTTTTTTAATAGCCACTCACTGAGTAGCGCAATATAGCCTGAAAGCAGTGGTAGTGTGGCTTGGCCTTGCACATTAAAGGTAACAGTAACGCTATTGGCGTGCTCAACAAATAAAATATCACCGGTAATAATATGTTCGTCAGCAAATAAAATATTAATCACTATAGTGGAGTCGGTTAGTGTGCTTAGCGTCATTTCACCCGTGCCCCATTTGCTGTGCCATGACTGATGCGCACCCACACCGGCACTTGGCTCACCCAGCTGAAACTCAATGGTGGGGTCTATTTTTTTCCACGGTGACCATTTATGCCACTGTGAAAAATCGCTTATGAGTGGCTTTACACTCGCAGCGCGCGCAGTTATGTTAATGCTTTTACTAACGCTGTAGCTTTGTGGTAGCAATAAACCAATCACCACAACCAATAAGACTAACACCACTAAAAATTTTATTAACGCTGTTAATATTTTAATAAGCCTACCTCGTTTTATCTTTTAGATAACGTTACCTCAGTATAACGTATTATTAATTTAGCATAATAACCTAGTAGCAGTTACCTTTAGTGATCTATTTTACCGCTTGCGGTTAATGCTATAAGTTATATAACTGCTTATATTTAAAGCGCTATTATATAAATAAATACTGGCGCAACAAGGTTGCATAGCTAGCTCAGCTTAATGTTATATCAAGGTGGGTGGCTATAGGGTATAATTTGCGCCTTTTGTTACTAAACGGATGGTCACTTTAATGAGCTCACTGAAAGCTAAGCGCGCCTTATTCTCTTACCCTAAGTATTGGGCTGAGTGTTATGGCACTGCTCCATTTTTACCTACTACGCGCGAAGAAATGGATGCACTTGGCTGGGATAGCTGCGATATCATAATTATTAGTGGTGATGCTTATGTTGACCACCCGAGTTTTGGCATGGCGGTGATTGGCCGTGTACTTGAAGCGCAAGGTTTTAGAGTGGGTATTATTGCTCAGCCAGATTGGAGCTCTAAAGATGCGTTTATGGCGCTGGGTAAGCCTAACTTATTTTTTGGTATCACCGCCGGTAACATGGATTCGATGATCAACCGTTATACCGCCGAAAAACGCATGCGTCACGACGATGCCTATACTCCTGGCAATGTGGGCGGCAAGCGCCCCGATCGAGCAGTCATAATTTACTCGCAGCGTTGCCGCGAAGCGTATAAAGATGTGCCATTAATCTTAGGGGGTATTGAAGCAAGCTTACGCCGTGTAGCACATTACGATTACTGGCAAGAAAAAGTACGCCGCAGTGTATTATTTGATGCAAAAGCCGATATTTTGATATACGGCAATGCCGAACGGCCACTGATTGAAGTGGCTCACCGTATCGCGGCAGGCGAAAGCACCGATACCATTCAAGATGTGCGAGGCACGGCGGTTATTCGTAAAGAGCCGTTACCCGGTTGGCGCGGCAGTGACTCTACCGCCATTGATAAAATTGGTAAAATCGACCCTATTCCAAATCCATACGGTGCCGATGATGTCGGTTGTAGTAAATCTGAGTTTAAACAAGCCGGTGTTGATGTAACCCGTGAAGCGCAAGTTATCACTATTCAGCCCGCACGACAAAAACCGTGGGAAAAAACCTACGTTAAATTACCGGCCTTTGAGCAAGTAAGCGTTAATAAACCTTTGTATGCACATGCCTCGCGTATTGTGCACCAAGAAACCAACCCTGGTTGCGCACGTGCTATTTATCAGCGCCATGGCGATCGTTCTATTTGGGTCAACCCGCCAGCATTTCCACTGGAAACTCATGAAATGGATGCGGTGTTTGGTTTACCATATCAACGGGTACCGCACCCGAGTTATGGTGATGCGAAAATTCCTGCTTACGACATGATAAAAACCTCGGTGAATATTATGCGTGGCTGTTTTGGTGGGTGTTCGTTCTGTTCTATTACCGAGCATGAAGGACGTATTATTCAAAGCCGCTCACAAGAGTCGATTATTGAAGAAATTGAACAAATTAGAGATAAAGTGCCGGGCTTTACTGGGGTTATTTCTGACTTAGGCGGGCCCACGGCTAACATGTACAAGCTAGGCTGTACCAGTAAAAAAGCCGAGAGCACTTGTCGGCGTTTATCCTGCGTGTTTCCTGATATTTGTAACCATATGGATACCGATCATACGCCTACCATAGAGTTATATCGCAAAGCGCGTGAAGTAAAAGGGATTAAAAAAATCTTAGTCGCCTCGGGCGTACGTTATGACTTAGCAGTGCAAGATCCACGCTACGTAAAAGAGTTAGTTACTCACCATGTGGGTGGCTACTTAAAAATAGCACCGGAGCATACCGAAGAAGGGCCGTTGTCAAAAATGATGAAGCCGGGTATGGGCGCATACGATCAGTTTAAAGCGCTGTTTGAGAAGTACTCAAAAGAAGCGGGCAAAAAGCAGTATTTAATTCCGTACTTTATTTCGGCGCATCCAGGCACGGAAGACGAAGACATGGTTAACATGGCGTTGTGGCTTAAATCGAACGACTTTAAGCTCGATCAGGTGCAAAACTTTTACCCTTCGCCGATGGCCAATGCCACCACGATTTACCATACCGAAATGAATTCACTGCGCAATATTAAAAATAATACCGAAGTGGTGCCGGTACCAAAAGGGGCGCGTCAACGTCGCTTACATAAAGCGATTTTGCGTTACCATGATCCGGCGGGCTGGCCGATGATCCGTGAAGCATTACGCAAAATGGGCAAAGCAAACTTAATTGGTAAAGCGCCTCATTGCTTAGTACCAGAAGAAGGGCGCGATGAACGTGTAAGCAAAGGCGGCAATAACAGAGGCGGGCGTCCAGCATTA
This sequence comes from Pseudoalteromonas sp., assembly GCF_041613455.1. Lineage (GTDB taxonomy): Bacteria > Pseudomonadota > Gammaproteobacteria > Enterobacterales > Alteromonadaceae > Pseudoalteromonas. The sequence continues at coordinate 3,879 of NZ_JBFJHD010000068.1, forward strand.
ACGCGTCACACGGGGTTTAGTCAATTTAAAAAAGCCAATACCAAGCCAAAGGTAGCGGGTAACCGCCAAAGAGCAAATTAAATACCACTCAACCGCTCAAAAAAAAGCGCAGCGTGTTATTTACCCGCTGCGCTTTTTTTGTAGTTATTAGGGGCGTTATTGAATACTAATTTTATTGCGGATCACGGTGATGCCCTCAATATTTTCTAAAAACTTTTGTGCTAAGGCACGTTGAAAACCGGTGGGGGCGTTACCGAATAAATCCACTTCACCGTTTTTAACCTGCACGCGAATATTGTTTAGCGTTAAGTTAGGGTTAGTGCGCAGAGTATGTGTAATGGCTTGCTGTAAGTTAGCTTGAGTAGCGACACTGCTGACTACGGCGAGGTTGGTTGCTGCACTCACTTTAGTTGCGCAAGCTAATAAAAATAAACAACAAAATGAAACAAAAGAAATCGTTAACTTGAAGCGGTTCATAACTTAATCCTTGCGTTACAGTGAATAGGAAGCCAAATTGACTTAGTTATTCATCTAACTACAAGTTTAGTGCCATTTTTAACGCGCTGAAATATAAGTGATTTTTATTAAGTGGCAATTCAGCTAAGCAACTTTTACACTAAAAGTGAGTATGAGTTACATTATTTAAAGCGATAAAAAAGCCGACAGTCGTCGGCTCAGTAACTTTAAAATGCAGGTTATTTTTTCTTTTTAACCTTGGCTTTTTTCTTAGCTTTCATTTTTACTGGATCTTTACGCTTTTTTGCCGGTGGCTTAGCTTCTTTATGCTTAGGCTCTAATCCTTTAAAAATACGACGTTTTAGTTTCTGCTCTATATAGCGTTCAATCTTATATAAAATACCAATGTCGTGTGCTTCGACCAGCGAAATTGCAATGCCTTTTTTACCAGCACGACCAGTACGGCCAATACGGTGTACATATACATCGGCAGTGCGTGGTAAATCAAAGTTAATAACATGGCTAATATCCGACACGTCAATACCGCGCGCCGCGACGTCGGTGGCCACTAAAATACGCGTTTTGCCGCTGTGGAAGTTTTCCATTGCTTTCATGCGTTTATCTTGTGGCATTTCGCCGCGTAACCAAGCTGCTTTGACGCCATTGGTGGTCAGCTCGCCAATCAGCGTTTCTAAACGTTCGCGGGTTTTAACAAACACAATCGCTTTTGTTACGTCTGGGTCGTTTAGCGTATTAACTAATAGCTCTAATTTATGGTGATAATCGTCGGCTAAATGCACCCACTGGTGAATTTTAGCTTTTTCTTTACGCGACGACTCCGCTTCAAGCAGTGCTGGATCGTTCAAGGTTTTTTCGGCAAAGCGTTCTACGCTGTCGCCTTCAAGCGTTGCGGAGAATAAAAAGCACTGACGACGGTTTTTAGCTTCATCACAAATGCGGCTCATTTCTTTTTTAAAGCCCATATCTAGCATACGGTCGGCTTCATCAATAATAAGCATTTCGACGTGTTCGGCATGAAAGTTTTCGGTTTCTAAATATTCCATTAAACGCCCAGGGGTGGCGATTAAAATGTCGTTATTTTTTTCAAAAATATCTTTATGCGTGCCGTAATTAATACCGCCGGTAACCACCCCTATTTTTAATTGGGTGCGCTTGGCAAGTAGTTCACATTGCTCATGAATTTGATATGCCAGCTCACGCGTCGGGGTCATGATCAATACCCGCGCAAAGCCAGGTTCACGACGTGGAAAGTCGAGTAAATATTGAATGGCCGGAATTAAAAATGCCGCAGTTTTGCCGGTGCCAGTAGGCGCAGATGCTAAAATATCACGCCCCTGCAGAGCTTCAGGGATAGCTTGTTGTTGAATGCTGGTGGGGGTTTCGTAACCCATTTTATTAATTGCGTCGAGTAGCTTGTTATCAAGATCAAATTCAGAAAATTGCATAGAGTGTCAAAAATAAAGGACAATGGCACTAATTATACTCGGTTACGCCTACTTGGTGAATGAAAAGGTGAAAAAATGTCTGGTTTTGCATTTAAGCAATTTAATATCGCCCACGATCAGTGCGCAATGAAGGTATCTACGGATGGCATTTTACTCGGTGCTTGGGCTAACTTAACGAATGGCAATAATCTATTAGATATAGGCACCGGCACGGGATTACTGGCATTAATGTGTAAACAACGCCGCCCCGACTTAGTGGTCTCTGCGGTGGAAATCGATCCAAATGCGTATCGCCAAGCATGTCAAAATATTGCTGCGAGTCCTTGGCCCGATATCGCGCTATACCAGCAAAGTATTCAAACATTTTACAGCACACACGCGTTTGATTTAGTGATAGCTAATCCACCGTATTTTAATCACAGTTTAAAAGGTGAAAATGCAGCGCGTAATGCAGCGCGCCATACCGATGGCTTAAGTTTTGCTGAGCTAATAGAGGCGTTTAAACGTTTGAGTCATGCCAAGTCGCGGCTGAGTTTAATTTTGCCAACCACCGAGGCGCTATTATTTATTGAATACGCTGAGCAACTTGGGCTGTATTTAAATACACACTGCCAAGTAAACAGCACGCCAGATAAAGCGTTTAGCCGCAGTTTAATGAGCTTTAGTTATATAAAAACAGCGATTGAGCAGTCAACCCTGTGCATCCGCGATGCAAACAATCACTATAGCGCAGCTTACATTGCCTTATGTAAAGCGTTTTATTTGAAGATGTAAAATGCGGGTTGTTGAGCATAGTGGGGTTATATTGGCGTTTTATCGCAATCAATACTGCTAACAAATAGCGGAGTGAATACAATTAAAGCGCAGCGTTACGGCGCTTTAATTGCAACCAAATAGGTAAAACGCAGGGAGTTAAAGCGATTCGCTGTACTCAGTCATGATTTGTTCAACCCAGCTAGCGATACGCTCGTCACTTAACTCGTATTGGCTGTCTTCATCCAGTGCTAAGCCAACAAAATGTGTCCCATCTTGGGTGAGTGCTTTAGAGGCTTCAAATTCATAGCTGCTGTCGTTTGGCCAAAAACCCAGCTGGGTAAAGTGTTGTGTGTTTATTTCATCGTGCAGCATACCCAGTGCATCTTGGAACCACTGGCCGTAACCTTGTTGATCGCCCATGCCAAATAGCGCAATGGTTTTACCGGTTAAGTTTACGTCTTTTATGTCGTCCCATTTCGACTCCCAATCTTCTTGTATTTCACCAAAATCCCAAGTTGAAATACCAAAAATAACAAAGTCGTATTGCTCTGCATTTTTAAGGGGTTCGTCTTTAATGTTGTGCAAGCTCACGATATCGGCACCAATAATGTCGCGAATTTTTTCTGCCGCCATTTCGGTGTAGCAGGTTGTAGAGCCAAAAAATAAACCAATCTGCATTGTATTTATCACTGTGTAATTGCTTGATATGATAAACTCAATTCTACCGTAAGGTGTGTTTAATTGATACCTTAGAGCCTGGCTATAACCCAAATGAGAACACTATAGTGACAACGCTAGCTGATGAGTTTCCCGAAACAAATACTGACGCCAATAGCAATCGCGATTACCTAGAAACTTTTTTAGATAACTTATATTTAGAGCAAGGGGTGAGTGAAAATACCTTGTCGGCGTATCGCAGTGATTTAGATAAGTTTTGCTTGTTTATTAAACACAAAAGCTTGCTGGACGTGAGCGGTGTTGATATTGAAAGCTACTTAGCACACCGCGTTGACTTAGGCTTAAAACCGCGCAGTACGGCGCGCAGCATCAGTGCACTAAAACGTTTTTATCAGTACTTTGTGCGTGAAAAGTTAATTAGTGACTCACCGCTGCTTAATATTGCCCAACCTAAAGCGGGGCAGTCGTTACCTAAAACTTTGTCGGAAGCCGAGGTGGAAGCGTTATTGAATGCGCCTAATGTTGAAGAGCCAATGGGCATGCGCGACAAAGCCATGCTGGAGTTGCTGTATGCCACGGGTCTACGAGTAAGTGAATTGGTGGGGTTACGGATTGAGCAAATAAACCTGCGCCAAGCTGTGGTGTTTGTTAAAGGCAAAGGCAATAAAGAACGCTTAGTGCCACTTGGTGAAGAAGCCATGTACTGGCTAGAGCAGTTTTTAAAAGTAGGCCGCGGACAAATGATAAAACATGCCACCGACTTTGTTTTTCCGTCCAAGCGCGGTGTGGGGATGACCCGACAAACTTTTTGGCATCGTATTAAACACTATGCTATTTTGGCTGCCATAGAATCGCCTTTGTCACCACATACACTGCGTCATGCGTTTGCTACCCACTTATTAAATCATGGGGCAGACCTGCGAGTGGTACAAATGATGTTAGGTCACAGTGATTTGTCGACTACACAAATTTATACGCATGTTGCCAATGAGCGCTTAAAATCAGTGCATGCGCAGCATCATCCACGTGCTTAAATGAATATTAATGGCTACTCAGCCGGTCAATTAATCGTTAGTTATAAAAATAGAGAGAATTATGAAAAAATTAATGTTAGCCAGTGCCATGTTATGCACGAGTATAAGTGCTATTGCGGATGGTGTGGTTGTCACTCCTAACGCTAATGATCCTATTGTTACTAAATTTGCCGCGCTTGGTGTGACCGTTAAGCAAATAAACCCCAGCCCAGTAGCCGGTTTAAAAGAACTGATCACCAATAAAGGGGTATTGTATGCCAGCCCAGATGGTCAGTTTTTAATGCAAGGCACGCTTATCGACCTTGATAACCGCAGCAATCTCACCGAGCAAGCGCTTAATGGGGTACGCAAAGCGGGATTAAGTGAATACGAAGATTCAATGATAGTGTATAAAGCGCCTAACGAAAAACACAGCATTAGCGTATTTACCGATATTAGCTGTGGTTACTGTCGTAAATTACACCGTGAATTAGACGATTTACTGGAAGCGGGTATTACCGTTAAATATTTAGCGTTTCCACGTGGCGGCTTGCAAGGTTCAGGTTATACCGACCTCATGAATGTGTGGTGTGCTAAAGATCAGCAAGAAGCACTCACTAGCGCCAAAGCGGGTGCCAGTACCACTAACGTTAAAGGGTGTAATGCACCTGTTGCAGAGCATTACCAGCTAGGGCAAAGTTTCGGTGTTACCGGTACTCCAGCTATCGTATTAGAAGATGGCACCATGATCCCAGGCTACCAGCCAGCTGCGGCATTAAGTGCGGCACTCAATGCGAGTAAAGCCCCTTAATAAGCGCTGCAATTTAGCGCGTAAAAAGGCCGTAAGGCCTTTTTTTGTATTTTTATGATCAACCAGAGAAGTTACCCCCCGCATGAAAAAAATGATCCAAGCGCGAGAGCATGTTGATGACTCCCATTTACCGAGCCATTTGCATCCGGTAATTAAGCAAATTTATGCCACGCGTAATGTTTCCCATGCCGAGGAGCTTAATAATAGTGCGGCTACGCTACACGACTTTAAGTTGTTTAAAGACATAGATAAAGCCTGCGAGTTATTAATTAGCGCACTGCACGCTCAAAGCCATATTTTAATTGTTGGCGACTTTGATGCCGATGGCGCAACCAGTACCGCGACGCTAATGCAAGGCTTAGCCATGTTTGGCTTTCAGCACGTCGATTATTTGGTGCCCGATCGATTTAGTCTAGGTTATGGCTTAAGCCCTGCCTTAGCCGCGCAAATAGTGCAGCTTAAGCCGGATTTAGTGATCACCGTAGATAATGGTATATCCTGTATTGCGGGGATCGACATTGTAAAAGCGGCGGGTATTAAAGTGTTAGTTACCGATCACCATTTACAAGGTGAGCAGCTGCCTAATGCCGATGCAATTGTTAACCCAAATAGGCACGATTGCGACTTCCCATCTAAATCGATTGCCGGTGTGGGTGTGGCATTTTACTTACTGATAGCACTGCGCAGCGTACTGCGTGAGCAAGGCTACTTTACTCAGCAGCCAATGCCAAACTTAGCCGATTTACTTGATATAGTAGCGCTGGGTACGGTGGCCGATGTGGTGGCATTGGATGCAAATAATCGCACTTTAGTACACCAAGGGTTAGCGCGTATTCGCAGTGGCAAAACCCGCCCGGGTATTACGGCACTTATTGAAGTGGCGAACCGAAATGCGGCGCGTTTAAGTGCCAGCGACTTTGGTTTTTCACTGGCACCGCGGTTAAATGCCGCAGGACGATTAGAGGACATGAGTTTAGGCATTGCTTGTTTACTCAGTAACGATATAAATCAAGCAAGGCGCATTGCCAGCGAACTCGATAGTTTAAACTTTGCGCGGCGCGAAATAGAGCAGGGCATGCAAGCTGAAGCACAAGCGGTACTCGATAAACTGGCATTTAACGATGACAACGTACCCGATGCTATTTGCTTATACCAAGATGACTGGCACCAAGGCGTGATCGGCATTTTAGCGGGACGCTTAAAAGAAAAATATCACCGCCCCACGGTGATTTTTGCCGGTGGCGAAAACGGTGAAATAAAAGGCTCGTGTCGCTCAATTGAAGGGCTGCATATACGCGACTTACTTGAAGGGTTAAATACCGCCAACCCTGCGTTAATCAGCAAATTTGGTGGTCATGCCATGGCAGCTGGGCTGAGCATTAACGAACAGCACTTTAATGAATTTAAACGTGCGTTTGATAGCGCGGTTAGCGCGCAGCTTAGCGAAGAAAGTAAGCGCTGCATTGTACTTACCGATGGTGAGCTGCCTAGCGACTGTTTTACCATGGAATTTGCGCAGTTAATTAAACAAGCCGGACCATGGGGACAGCAATTTCCGGAGCCGGTATTTGAACACACCTTTGAGTTAATCCAGCAGCGTATTGTTGGTGAAAAACATTTAAAATTGGTATTAAAGCATCAATCGGGACGCTTAGTAGATGGCATCGCATTTGGTATCGATGTCAAGCAATGGCCCGATAATAACGCGCAATTTGTTAAAGCAGCCTACCAGCTCGATATTAACGAATTTAGAGGCAAATTCAGCTTACAATTAATTGTTCGAGAATTGGAAAAAGTCGCTTAAAAAATATCGATAATAGAATGCATAAAGTGCTAATAAAACGCACGGTTTTTTGTTAAAATCGGGCGTTTTTAATATTTGACGATTTTTTGCTGCACCAAGCTGCTTTTTTAGTGCGCAATAACCATTTTGGAGTAATGTACATGTTTGAAGTGAATCCTGTGATTAATCAAATCAAGGAAATTCGCGAACGTACTGAACTGCTTCGGGGGTACCTTTGACTATGCTCATAAACAAGAGCGTTTAGAAGAGGTTAACGCCGAGCTTGAAGATTCAGCCGTGTGGAATGAACCTGAGCGCGCACAAGCTCTTGGTCGTGAAAAGTCAGCCCTAGAGGCGGTTGTTGAAACAATCGACACCTTAGTGAGCGGTACCGATGACGTCGAAGGCTTAGTTGAGCTAGCGGTAGAAGCCGAAGACTTAGATACGTTTGAAGAAGCAAAAAGCGAACTTAACGATTTAAACGAGCAGCTAGAAGGCTTAGAGTTCCGCCGCATGTTTTCAGGTGCTCACGATGCAAATGATGCGTACCTTGATTTACAATCAGGCTCAGGCGGCACTGAAGCACAAGATTGGTGTAATATTTTATTGCGTATGTATTTACGCTGGGGTGAAGCGAAAGGCTTTAAAGTTGAACTGGTAGAAGCCACCGATGGCGACGTTGCCGGTATTAAAGGAGCCACTGTGCGCTTTGTTGGCGAGTATGCCTATGGGTGGTTACGTACCGAAACTGGCGTGCATCGTTTAGTGCGTAAAAGCCCATTTGATTCAAGTGGCCGTCGTCATACCTCGTTTGCATCTGCGTTTGTGTACCCAGAAATAGACGATAATATTGAAATCGATATCAATCCAGCGGATTTACGTATCGACGTATACCGTGCATCGGGTGCTGGTGGTCAGCACGTAAATACCACCGAATCTGCGGTACGTATTACACACGTGCCCACCAATACTGTGGTGCAGTGTCAAAACGAGCGTTCGCAGCATAAAAATAAAGCCCAAGCCATGAAGCAGCTAAAAGCAAAGTTATTTGAGCTTGAGCTACAGCAGCAAAATGCTGAAAAACAAAACCAAGAAGACAACAAGTCAGATATTGGTTGGGGTAGTCAAATTCGTTCATACGTACTCGACGATGCCCGCATAAAAGATTTACGCACCGGCGTTGAAAACCGTAATACCCAATCGGTACTTGACGGTAACTTAGACAAATTTATTGAAGCCAGCTTAAAATCTGGTTTATAACCACCAAGCTAATAAAGAGCTAAAAAATGACTGATCAAATCCAAGACGAAAACAAGTTAATCGCTGAGCGTCGTGGCAAATTAGATGCGATACGCGAAAATTGCCCAGCCAACGGTCATCCAAACCAATTCCGTCGTGAGCATTACACGGCCGATTTGCAAGCCCAGTTTGGTGATAAAAGCAAAGAAGAGTTAGTCGAACTACAACAAGTAGTGTCGATTGCGGGACGTATTTTGGCGAAGCGTGGTCCTTTTATGTCTATTCAAGATATGAAAGGCCGTGTGCAAGTTTACGCCTCTAAAGACGTACAAAAAGACCTTAAAGCAAAATATGGCCAGCTTGATATTGGCGATATTATTGGTGTTAAAGGTGCACTTAATAAATCAGGTAAAGGCGACTTATACGTAGAAATGACTGAGTATCAATTGCTTACTAAGTCACTACGACCACTACCAGAAAAATTCCATGGTTTATCTGATCAAGAAACGAAATACCGTCAACGTTATGTTGATTTAATTACTAACGAAGCCACGCGTGAAACATTCCGCATTCGCTCGCAGGTAGTTGAAGGTATTCGTCGCTTTTTAGCAGAACGCGACTTTATGGAAGTTGAAACACCGATGATACAGGTGATTCCGGGTGGTGCGTCGGCACGTCCGTTTGTAACGCATCATAATGCGCTTGATATCGACATGTACTTACGTATTGCACCTGAGCTGTACTTAAAGCGCTTAGTAGTGGGTGGCTTTGACCGCGTATTTGAAATTAACCGTAACTTCCGTAACGAAGGGTTATCGACGCGCCACAACCCAGAATTCACTATGATTGAATTCTACCAAGCGTACGCTGATTACATCGACCTGATGAATATCACCGAAGAGATGTTACGTACCGTAGCAACTAACGTATTGGGTAGCCCAATTGTGGTTAATACCACCAAAGACGAAAACGGCGAAGTAATCGATTCAGTAGAGTACGATTTTGGTCAACCGTTTACGCGCTTAAGCATGGCCGACGCGATTTTAAAATATAACCCAGAGTTTGATGCGGCGGTATTTAACGACCCAGAAAACCATTTTGAACAATTAAAAGCGTACGCTAAGCAAGTACACGTTAAAATTCCAGAAAATTGTGTATGGGGCCCAGGTAAGTTCTTGTGTGAAATATTTGAAGAAACTGCTGAGCACATGCTTATTCAACCAACGTTTATTACCGGTTACCCGTGGGAAGTATCGCCACTGGCACGTCGTAACGACGAAAACCCATTTGTCACTGACCGTTTTGAGTTTTTCGTTGGCGGTCGTGAGTTGGCTAATGGTTTCTCTGAGCTTAACGATGCACAAGACCAAGCAGAGCGCTTTACTCGTCAAGTGGAAGAAAAAGACGCTGGCGATGACGAAGCGATGCATTACGATGAAGATTATATTCGTGCGCTAGAATATGGCTTACCGCCTACAGCGGGTGAAGGCATAGGTATTGACCGTTTAGTGATGTTATTTACTGACTCACCCACGATCAAAGATGTTATTTTGTTCCCGCACATGCGCCCTCAAGCTGACTAAGCTTAGCTGCAAAGTGTATTACATTAAAACGCCGCTGTTATAGCGGCGTTTTTGTGTCTGCTGTTAATTTAGCATGATTCTACGACTATGCTCGAATTGCCAACATAGTTAAAAAAGCACATTATGTTGTGCGAGATCGCGTAATTAACACGGTAACGCTAGTAATCTTTTGTCAGCGCAGTAATATCGTTAAATGTTCAGAATGAACGGCTCACGCTATGACAAGCTGGTTTTTTAAACATTATGTTGCACAAATGTAATGTTTTTCGTTACACTATTAAATAAATTTAGGGGCGCTATAGCAGCGCTGGCTCTAAAAAATTCTCAAATGGACTTATGAATAATAATATGAAAAATAACCGCGTTGAAGATACAGCGATTGACTGTACAAAAGAACAACAACGACAAGAGTATTATCGAGCCTGTATTGCAGAGTTTCAAATGCTAGGTTATCAAGAAGAGTATCTTGCAGAATTAAGTGATGATTTAGTCCCGGTAATGGGAGTTGCTCCCGAAGAGCATAATAGATAAATTGTTTGATTTTTAAACTTATTTCATATTAAAACCCGCTAGGTGAGCAATCTGTAACCACATAAACACTTTTGCTAGAAAAGTGTTTGACATATTTTCTGAAGTCTTTATTATACGCCACACAAGACGGAGAGGTGTCCGAGTGGCCGAAGGAGCTCCCCTGCTAAGGGAGTATAGAGTTTGTAGCTCTATCGAGGGTTCGAATCCCTCCCTCTCCACCATTTCTTTTAATGGCAAGTCTTGTAATAGTTAAAGTATGGGCGCATAGCTCAGCTGGATAGAGTACTCGGCTACGAACCGAGCGGTCGG
>NZ_JBFJHD010000069.1:0-14312 GCF_041613455.1 Pseudoalteromonas sp.
CGAAAAACATTTTGCTAACGAGGCAATGCATGCGCTGGTGCGTTATGACTGGCCGGGTAATATTCGCCAATTACAAAACGTGGTGGAGCAAGTCGTCGCTTTAACCCCTGGCGAGGTAATATCGGAACAGTTAGTGCTGAGCGCACTTAACAGTAACGAAAATAATGTTGCGCCGTTATCGCTAAACGATGCAAAAAAGGAGTTTGAACGCGACTATGTTATTAATACCTTAAAAATGGTGGGCGGCAATGTCGCCGAAGGAGCAAAACTGGCTAAACGTAACCGCTCAGACTTTTATAAATTAATTAAAAAACATAACATTGATGTTGATAACTTAGTTTAACTCAATAATAAAAAGGTAAAGCGGGCATGCAGTTATTTATGGTGTACTTAGGCGGACGTATTCGAGGCTGTCATATAGAAATGCACGATATTCGCTTTGTGGCAGGACAAGCTATCGAGCAATGCTATACAAAATTAAAAAGCCAATGGGTGGGCGACAAAAGCAATGTGCACATGGATAGCTACATGACCATCAAGCATATTGATGGCTATCAAGTTGCTGTTACGGATAGCACAGTGAAACAAAATAAACAGCTGTATTTTGTCAACTTAGGTGCTTACAGAGCCGATTCATTGGCTGAGCAACACGACTTTGCCTTGTACGTGGCAGGCAGTGCCGCAGAGGCAAAGCAGCGCGCTAAAAGCGATTTACTCGCGGGGCTGAGCCATATTCATAAAGATGATTTACATGATGTTGATGACTGTTTTGCTGTTGACCTACTCGACAGCCAATTAAGTATTAAGCTAACCCCCAGTGGCCAGTCTCAAGCTATAAAGCCCGATTGGTTTGGTTACCATATTTTATAACCCCACAGGCGCACGTGGGCATGTTAATCTTGCTCACGTTCTTTTTGCTCACTGTTAGCCGCTATTTTGAACGCTAAAATCACTAAAGCAAACATCGCAAATGGCAGTGCGGCCAACATATATTCAATCATATTACTGTCTTGGTAATCGGCCTGCATAAAAAAGTGACCTACCACACACATTAAAATAACCACCAATAAAATAGGCAGTAACATCAGTTCTTTCTTTGAAGAATGGTTTTTCATTGCGCTAAGAGCTTACACGTAATCATAAAACGCCATTGTAATGAGCAACTCAGTGCTAGGTCAAACTGCTCAGACTTTTTATGCTATTTTGGGTATAATTAGCACTATATGTATGGTGTATGGCAATCAGTGTTGGGGGTTAAGTGAATAAAGCATTAAAGCAGGTTTACCTAGTGGGTGGTGCAGTGCGTGATTTATTGCTAAATATAGCATCGCAAGATAACGATTACGTGGTCATTGGCGAAACACCACAAACCATGGAAGCGTTAGGCTTTGTGCCCATAGGCAGTGATTTTCCGGTTTACTTACACCCAAAAACCAAAGAAGAGTACGCACTGGGGCGCACCGAGCGGAAAAGTGGCAAAGGCTATACCGGCTTTGTGGTTGATGCCAGCCCTAATGTGACCTTAGAGCAAGATTTAGCACGACGCGATTTAACCATTAACTCGATGGCACTGGATGCAAACGGCACTATTATAGACCCATTTAATGGCCAACAAGATCTAAAAGATAAAGTATTGCGTCATACCACCGAGGCCTTTGTAGAAGACCCTGTACGGGTGTTACGCATAGCCCGCTTTTTAGCGCGTTACGGCAGCGAATGGCGCATCCACCCCAGCACCTATGCGTTAATACGCGAGCTTAAACAACAGGGCGAACTTGACCATTTAGTTCCCGAACGCGTTTGGTTAGAAACCGAAAAAGCACTTGGCGAACCCCACCCTGAACTTTATTTTCAAGCGTTGCAGGGATTAGGTATTTTTCCTGAGCTAGAGCAAATGGTTAACGTGCCACAACCGCAGCAGCATCATCCCGAAGGCGATGTGTTTGTACATACTATGTTAGTACTTAGGCGCGCCGCTGATTTAAACTTTGATTTAGAAACGCGCTTTGCGGCATTAACGCATGACTTTGGTAAAGCGCTTAGCTTTAAAAAACGCGGCAATTTACGCGGCCATGAACGCGAAGGGGGCGCCGTGATAGAGGTATTTTGCCAGCGCTTAAAAATTCCTAATCGGTTTCGTGATATTGGTGTGCTTACCAGTGACAATCACACGCTTTGCCATACGCTTGAGCAACTACGACCCGCAACGATTCATAAATTAATCGTCACTAATTTAAACGCCTTGGTGCATCCCCAACGGATTGTGGCGTTTACGCAAGCATGCCAATGTGATGCACAGGGGCGAGGCGAAACCTTGGTTAACAAGCCCTACCCACAAGCCGCTAAATTGCGCGCCATTCATGCTGAGTTATTAAAGTTGGATAAAAAACAAGTGGTGCAAGAGGCACTCAGTAGCGGAAAAAAAGGCCCTGCAATAGACAAAGCGGTGACGTTGGCAGAAATAAACTGTGTAACAGCGTTTTTAGCCCGTGAACAAGCAGCGCAGTAGCGGTAAAAGTAATTAAATTAACTAGTTTTAGTTGGTCGAGCGTGGGTAACTTTTTAGTTTGTTATGGGTGCATTTTTTAGCCTGCTGAGCGTCCGATGCTGTGTGTTTCGCTGGTTGATATAGTGCAAATATAAACTCTAGCTCTTCTCGGTTTAATAATTTATCCATCACTTCCCCTTACAGTCGTGTATTTAGCCCTAGAGTAAGGGAAGGGTAATGAATTAACCGTGAATGATGACCATGTTATTTGCTTAAATGGCAATCAAAGCGACCGTGTTTACCTTGGCTATTATTAAGGGGGATTTAACTGCCTGACGCTGTTTGCTTGACTGTTTGCGCACTTAGCCTCAGGTTACTTAACCCTTGCCACATCGTGAGGGCTTCACCAAGCATAACCGACAATTTACATCATTAATTAAAATCACATCCTAGCTTGAATATATTTTGCTTGTTGAAAAATACCCAGCTGGTATAAATAAATTCATCATAAATTATTCAGTAGTAAAAATAGATGCAAACGGAACAGGTAATTGTTGTAAAGCTAGGTACCAGCGTACTAACCGGCGGCACCGATAAGCTAGATAAAGCGCATATGGTTGAGTTGGTGCGCCAATGTTGTGAGCTGAAGAAGCGCGGTCATCAGGTTATTTTAGTATCCAGTGGTGCTGTGGCTGCAGGGCGTGAGCAATTATTAAAACCCTGTGGGCGCAGCGTAATCGATAAACAAATGCTTGCTGCGGTTGGCCAAGGCCAGCTCATTCATATTTGGCAAAGTTTGTTTGCGTTATACGGTGTGAATGTGGGGCAAATGTTGCTCACCCGCGCCGACGTTAACGATCGCGCGCGTTATTTAAATGCCCGCGATACCTTAAATGCTTTATTAAATTACGATGTAGTGCCAATTATCAACGAAAATGACGCCGTGGCAACCAGCGAAATTAAAGTCGGTGATAACGACAATTTATCGGCGCTGGTGGCTATTTTAGCTAATGCCAACAAGCTCTTGTTACTGACCGATCAAGACGGCTTGTTTACCAGCGATCCGCGTACTAATGCTGATGCCACACTGATTGGTGAAGTGTCTCATATCAACGATGAACTACGTTTACTCGCGGGGGGCAGTGGCACTAGCCTCGGCACGGGGGGCATGGCAACCAAACTACAAGCCGCCGATATTGCACGCCGCGCTGGGGTTGAGGTGATTATTGCCAAAGGTTCGGGAAATAATGTCATTTTAAAATGCATGAGCGAGCAACTACCCGGTACGCGCTTTTTAAAACTGACTGCACCCAAAGAAGGGCGTAAAAAGTGGTTACTTGCGGGGCCCAAAAGTAGCGGGCAAATTGTGATTGATAGCGGCGCAATTACCGCGTTGCAAAGCAATGGCGCCAGTTTACTCGCCAAAGGCGTAACCGATGCACTGGGAACGTTTGCACGAGGTGATTTAATTAGCGTTATTAATAGCGACAAGCAACTTATTGCGCGTGGCTTAACCCGCTTTAGCAGCGCTGAAGTAAAGAAAATAAAAGGTGCCCACTCTAAGCAAATAGCCGGGTTACTTAATTACGATGGCGGGGCAGAGGTACTGCACCGCGACGACTTAATTTTATTATAATGGCGTAACGGCCAACAGTAATTAAATCGACTTATATTGCAACTGAGTGAATAACTAAGTTTATCCTCAGTTGAGCTTTTTTGCTGCTAGTTTTGTGGTAAAATCTGCCACCTTAAATTTGTTGTAAAAGAGTGCAGTTAATGAAATTAGTTCGTTGGTTATTAGGCAGTATAATTTTATTCTTTAATTTTGTATTTACGCCCCGCAGTAAAAAACGTGCGCCAGAAGTGCAACAGCAACTTGATCAGCAAACCGCCCAGTTTAAGCTTTATCAATTTAAAGCCTGCCCGTTTTGTGTAAAAGTGCGCCGTGCTATTAAGCGTGAAGGCCTTAAAATAGCAACGCGTGATGCAAAAAATAATCAGCAATATCGTCAAGAACTACTAGAGCAAGGTGGTAAAATTAAAGTACCTTGTTTGCGCATCGAGCAAAATGGCCAAGTAGAATGGCTGTATGAGTCAAACGATATTATTGCTTACTTACACAAAGTAGCAGCATAAACACTATACCTAATCTCACTAATTAAAAGAGACATTACCATGACAATTCGCACCCGTGTTGCCCCGTCACCAACCGGTGACCCGCATCTTGGCACCGCTTATATTGCCTTATTTAACTACTGTTTTGCTAAACAGCAAGGCGGTGAGTTTGTACTTCGTATTGAAGATACCGACCAAGTTCGCAGCACACCAGAATCTGAACAAGCAATCATGGATAGCTTACGCTGGTTAGGTCTTGAATGGGATCATGGCCCCGATGTCGGCGGCGAGTTTGGCCCCTACCGTCAGTCTGAGCGTAGTGATTTATATAAAAAATACGCCCACCAGCTGGTTGAGCAAGGTAAGGCGTTTTACTGCTTTGCCACCAGTGAAGAGCTGGACGAAATGCGTGAACAGCAAATGGCCGAAGGACTGCGTCCTAAATACGACGGTCGTGGCTTAAAGCATACAGATGAAGAAATTAAAGCAAACTTAGCGGCGGGCAAGCCTTACGTTATTCGCATGAAAATCCCTAGCGAAGGCACGTTTAAGTTTAACGACTACCTGCGCGGCGAGATTGAGATCCCGTGGGAAAATGTCGACATGCAAGTGCTATTAAAAGCGGATGGCTTCCCCACCTACTTTTTAGCTAACGTGGTGGATGATCACCACATGCAAATTAGCCATATTTTCCGTGGCGAAGAGTGGATCAACTCAGCACCTAAGCTATTAAAGCTTTACGACGATTTTGGTTGGCAAGCACCGGTATTGGGTCACTTACCCTTACTGCGTAATCCAGATAAGTCAAAGCTGTCTAAGCGTAAAAACCCCACCTCTATTAATTACTATAAAGAAATGGGTTATCTACCAGAAGCGGTACTTAATTACTTGGGCCGCATGGGCTGGTCAATGCCAGATGAGCGTGAAAAGTTCACTCTCAATGAGATGATTGAACACTTTGATATGAAGCGCGTATCGCTAGGTGGCCCAGTATTTGATGTAGACAAGTTAAGCTGGTTAAACGGGATGTGGATCCGTGAAAACCTCACTGACGCAGAACTAATGCAGCGCTTTGTTGACTGGAAGTTTAACGGCGAGATGCTTGCAAAAGTATTACCTGAAGCAAAAACCCGTATTAATACGCTGTCGGATATGGTTGAACTTGCTGGGCACTTTGTCGGTGGTATACCGACTTACGATCCAACATTATTAACCGCCGGTAAAGCCGACGACGATGTTATTCGCCAAGCACTGCAATTTTTTGTTTGGCAGCTTGAAGGGTTACGCAGCTTTGAAAAACCAGCTATTTTTGCCATAGCAAAAGAAGTAGCCACATTTCATGAGCTTAAAATTAAAGACTTCTTAGAGCCAATCTTTGTGGCTATTACCGGCAAAACATCGTCAACATCGGTATTAGATGCCATGGAAATTTTAGGCTCTGATCTGTCGCGTGCACGTTTACGTGTCGCACTGGCACATTTAGGGATTTCTAAAAAGCAGGCTAAAAAAATAGAGCGTGCGTACCGTGAATACCCCAGTGCTTAATGGCCGATAATAAGCTGAGCTAACGATTGTAGTTAGCCCGTATAAAAAGCCGAGCTTAGCAATAAGCTCGGCTTTTTATTTGCTTAATTCCGGCAGGCCAAAGTGCGTTTGCAGTAAATAGTAAACAGATTCGACCTCTCAATTTTTTTTTTCTGTTAGTATAGCCAGGTTATAAGCCGTTTAAGTAGTGAACACTCTATGTTAAGTCCTTTTTACCAGCAACATGCTGATTATGTTTCAATCTCTCGTGAGCAAGGCTGTCGTTTCGCCAAATGCGTTGCTGATGATTACAATCCACTTCACGATAAAGATGCAAAGAAATTTTGTGCTCCTGGAGACTTACTCTTTTCATTAGTGCTCGACCGTTACGGTATTAGTGAGCGCATGGAATTTACCTTTGCGGGCATGGTTGACGAAAACACAAAACTTAACTTCCCAGCAGACCCTGCTGAAGAGTTCGCGGTGACACATGGCGATAAAGTGATTTTAAACGTCAAACGCGACGGTAAAATCAGCAACTGCGCAACGCTTACTAACAGTTTAATAAAAAATTATGTGGAGTTTTCCGGGGCGGCGTTTCCGCATGTGATTATTCCGTTAATGGGTAAGCAACAGGTGATGATCAACCCTGCTCGCCCTATGGTGATCTATGAGTCGATGATCATCAACCTTGATACCCTTGATATTGTGGCGCCAACGCTTGAGTTTGCAGAGCCAAGCTTTGAATATGCAGGCAAACGCGGCAAAATTACCTTGCGCTTTAACCTACTTGAAAACGGCAAAAAAGTGGGCTTTGGTGAAAAGCACATGGTGGTGTCGGGTATTCGTGAATACTGCCAAGCCACGGTTGACGATTTAATCGCGTTTTACAATGAGCGCAAAGCCACTTTAAAGCCCGCTTAAAGGTAATGCATTTTAAAGGCGCTTCTGGTTAGCGCCTTTTTTATTGGTTTACACGCTAATTTACCTGCTGCGTTAATCTGCGTACAATAGTGCTCTTTGTCATTTAAAGCTAAGCCTATGTCTGTAAACTCATTTTCATCACTTGATCTCGACCCGCTATTATTAACTGCGATTGAGCAAAATAACTATACTCAACCTACCGCAATTCAGATTAAAACCATTCCGGCTATTTTGGCGGGCAGTGATGTCATGGGCAGTGCGCAAACTGGCACAGGTAAAACCGCAGCGTTTGTACTACCACTACTACACAAGCTTTTAAACACCCCTAAAAAAGATGAGCCAGGCCTAGCTCGCGTGGTAATTTTAACGCCAACTCGCGAGCTTGCTCAGCAAGTATTTGCCAGCTTTGAAAAATACGCCCAAGGCACCAATATTAAAGGTGCATTAGCGTATGGCGGCGCAAGCATAGGCCCACAAATAAAAGCGCTCAAAACAGCGCAAGTGATTGTGGCCACCCCAGGACGGTTACTGGATCATATTGTGAAAGGCAGTGTGGTACTCTCAAGTGTTGATTCGTTGGTGTTTGACGAAGCCGATCGTATGCTAGATATGGGCTTTATTGACGAAATTAAACGTATTTTGCGCCATATCCCCGGCGATCGTCAAACGTTGTTATTTTCAGCCACCTTTGATGACAGCGTTTTTGCGCTCAGTAAAAAACTCCTTAAAAATCCAGATCTGGTTGAGGTTGATAAACGCAATTCTGCCGCCGTAGAGGTAGAGCAAGTAATTTACGCGGTAGACGAAGACAGAAAGCGCGAATTGGTATCGCATATGATCGGCATGAAAAACTGGCGCCAAGTCCTCATATTTACCCGCACCAAACAAATGGCCGATAAACTCGCCAAAGAAATGTGTAAAGACGGTTTAAAAACCGAGTCTATTCATGGCGATAAATCACAAGGCGCGCGTGACCGTGCATTGCAGAACTTTAAAGAGGGCACTACACGGGTATTAGTTGCCACCGATGTAGCCGCCCGCGGCCTAGACATACCCGCACTTAAATACGTAATAAACTTTGAGCTGCCATACATAGCAGAGGATTATGTGCATCGTATAGGGCGTACTGGGCGCGCAGGCGAGCAAGGGCTTGCTATGTCTTTAGTGAGCTTAGATGAACAATGGCTATTAGAAGAAATTGAACTGTTACTCGATACGCGTTTAGCGCCGCAATGGCTTGAAGGCTACGAGCCTGATTTAAATAAGCCGCCTAAAGATAACCGCAAAAATAGTAACAAAGCGCGCAAAGAACGCGATAAAAAGCGTATTACCGGGCAACGCGCACCCAGCAGAAGACGTAAATAATAGCTTTCAGTTGTCAGAAAAAAGCCTAACACGGCGTTAAAGTTAGCGCCGTGGTTTTGGTAAAAGCGGATACGCTACATAAAACACTCAAACACAGTGCGCTAAATAATATGGCAAAAAAAGGCAAGCCATAGGGCTTGCCAAAGAGTGTTAGTGACTGATCATGATTACTCGAACCTCGAACCTCGAACCTCGAACCTCGAACCTAAGCTATCTGCCTTTCAGCGAGTTGTTTTTCAGCGAGGTTTAATTCCATGGTTGCTTTTAACAAACGGTAAAGGTTAATTGAGGCGTCAATCTCTGCTTTACGGTTGGTTAAGCTTTCAATGTTTAGTCCCAGTGGCACATCTAAGTGCGCACAGCTTTTCAGGATTAAGTCGAGGTTTTCGCGACAAATACGCACCGATTCGCTTAGTGTATTCTCTGCATCAAGCATGCGCCACTTAGTGGCCTCCGGCACTGAGATACCCAGCCATTGCATAAACTCTAATGTTTTTTCGCCGCCGCACGGCGTAAAGGTTAAAATCAGCCGTTTAGGCTCTAGACCTTGTGCTTTACAACTGCGTGCATAACTAGTAATTAGCTCGATTGTGGCTTGTGCATCATAAACCGCTTGAGAAATAAAAAACTGGCAGCCTTGGGTTGTTTTGTCTATGAGGCGTGCGTGCTCATTACGTTTATTGGCATGGCGCTCTGCGATGGTAACGCCGCCTAAAAAGAACTCATCTGCTTGCTCACTTAATGTGTTATATGCATCTGGCAGGCTTAGCTTTATATCTCCGGCCGATGAAGGGCTGCCCACTAGCACGATATTGTTTAAACCATAATCGTTTTTGGTTTCATCTAGCCAGTCTTTAAATTCATCCACGCCACGTTGTGCCACGCTTTTATAAGTAATCACATCAAGATGCGATAAACCGCGCAGTAGGCGGCTGTATTCACGCGGATCAACGGTTTGTTTAAAGGGAAATGGACGCGCTTGGGCAGTGCGGCTACTTTCATCTTGAATGTCGTAAATAATGACACCGTCGTATTCAATTTCGTGTAAGCGCCCCAATAGCTTTTCTGCAATGGTGTTTAATTGCGCTTTATCGGTGCCAATTTTTGGTGGCGTAGTACCAATAAGGTAAACACCTTGATTGCTATCTTCGATTTTTTCTTGAAGTGATAAAGCCATAATCCTCATTCCAGCCTAATGTGTTGCGATGGAATTAATATAGCAGCCATTTAGATGGCTAGATAGCTTTATTTCAATGAAAGTTACTCATAGAAGTTGAGTTTTTTTCATACAGGGTTGTTAATTTTATACAGTTGTTTACATAACAGTAACGTTTAAGCTCTTATTTATGGCGGCTTTACGGCATAATCACAGGGATAATTTTCTCAATATGTAGCGATTAACATTAATCGCTGAAAAGGAAAAACCATGAAATTTAAATTATTAGTTAGCAGCCTTGCGGTTTCGCTTGCACTTACAGGCTGTACTGTGCAGCAAAATAACAATAATAAAGATACTCAACCGATCGTACAGCAAACGAAAAACGCAGAAGAAGGTGTGTTTTCACAGCCTTATGTACTTGAAGAACTTGAAAACGGATTACGGGTGTTGGTGGTTAAAACCGATTACCCAGATGTGGTATCACTACAGATACCGGTGTCGGTAGGCTCTCGTAATGAAGTTGAAGCAGGTAAAACCGGCTTTGCGCACTTTTTTGAACACATGATGTTTAAAGGCTCTGAAAAATACCCCGAAGCAGTTTATTCTAATATTTTAAAAAATGCTGGGGTCGATAACCGTGCTTACACGACAAACGATTACACCAATTACCATTTAAATTTCTCTAAGCAGCACCTCGATACCGTGCTTGAGCTGGAAGCCGATATTTTTCAAAACCTAACTTATAGCGAAGAGCAATTTAGAACCGAAGCGCAAACGGTGAAGGGGGAGTATTTAAAAAATAATGCCAGCCCAATCCGTAAATTACTCAGCGCAGTGCGTAATGAGGCGTTTGATAAACACACCTATAAACATACCACGATGGGCTTTTTTGCCGACATAGAAGCGATGCCCGATCAAATGGCTTACGGTAAAGAGTTTTTTGCCAAGTTTTATAAACCTGAGTATGTGTCGCTGGTGATAGTGGGTGATGTTGATCCACAAGCGACCATGGCCATGGTGAAAAAACACTGGGGTGGGTGGAAAAAAGGCGACTATGTTGCCGATATTCAAGCGGAGCCGGTGCAACAGGCGGCAAAATATATTCATCAACAAGATGAATCATTACCGGGGCATTGGCTGTTAGTGTCGTATAAGGGGACTGCTTGGCAACCACAGCAAAAAGATAGAGCGGCGCTGGATTTACTGTCACAGTTGTATTTTTCAAATAATTCAGAGTTGTATCAAGAGCTCGTCGTAGACAAGCAAATAGCGAGTCAAATGTTTAGCTATAACCCTGAAACGAAAGATCCGGGTTTATTGCATGTCTTTGTAAAAGTAGAAAAAGCAGCAGACTTAGCCACAGTGCGTGATGCGATTAATCGCACTTACGCTAAAGCGCGTACTGAGCTGGTCGATAGTCAAAAGCTCAGTGACTTAAAATCAAACCTTAAATACAGCTTTATTAATGGTTTAGATTCGTCGCAGTCGATAGCGGCTACGCTTGCAAGCTATATGCATTTTGAGCGCGATCCCGAGGTGATAAATCAGCTTTACAAATCGGCTGACAATATTACAGCTACCGATATTAAAGCGATAGCAAACAAGTACTTTGTTGATAACGCTCGTACCACGGTGACAATGTCGGCACTCGATAAAGCGCCAGGATTTGAGCAAGAAGTTGAGTTAAATGCATTGGTGGCTAAGCTTGAGCAAGCGCCTAGCGAGGGTGCGTTTAAGGTGCTCGATAAGCGCAATAACTCACCGTTAATAGACGTTAATTTTTTATTTAACACCGGCGCTGCGGCCGATCCACAAGGTAAAAAGGGTCTTGCGGCATTAACCGCGGCGATGCTGGCACAAGGCGGCTCAGAGCAAATGAGCTATAAAGATATTCAACAAGCGCTGTACCCACTTGCCGGTAACTTTGGTTATCAAATAGATAAAGAAATGCTGTCGTTTCAAGGGCGTATTCATAAAGATAACGCCGCTCAGTGGTATAGCATAGTGAAACAACAACTACTTAACCCAGGCTTTAGAGCCGATGACTTTAAGCGCCTGAAAAAAGAATTAATAGACAGCATTAAATCGGGCTTAAAGGCGTCTAACGATGAGGAGTTAGGCAAGGAAGTGCTATACAGTGTGCTGTATCAAGGTCACCCGTATGCAAGCTATAACTACGGTGATATCTCAGATCTTGAGGCATTGACCCTAGATGACGTGAAAGCGTTTTATCACCGCGAGCTGACACAAGCGAAATTAACCTTAGGGTTAATTGGTGCGCTACCCGAAGCACTAAAAACAACCATGCTGGCTGATTTAGCTAAGCTCCCCCTCGGCGAGCAAGCGCGTTTAATTATACCCGATGCGCCAGCGCTCAAGGGTCATCATGCCACCATCGTTGAAAAACCAGCGCAGTCGACCGCAGTGTCGTTTGGTTTCCCTATTGATACCATCAGAAGCAGTGAGGATTGGACTGCGCTGTGGTTAGTGCGTTCGTACTTTGGTGAGCATCGCAGCTCAAACAGTTACTTGTATGAGCGAATTCGAGAAACGCGTGGTATGAACTATGGTGATTACGCCTACATTGAATATTTCCCGCGCGGCATGTTTCAAACTAAACCCGATGCTAATTTAGGGCGTTCTGAGCAAATATTTCAAGTGTGGCTGCGTCCGCTGCGTTCTAACAACGATGCGCATTTTGCCACCCGTGTTGCATTATTTGAGCTCGATAAGCTGATTAAAAACGGCATGAGCAAAAAAGACTTTACAGCCACCCGTAACTTTTTAATTAACTTTGTACCGCAAATGGTGGCCAGTCAGCATCGTCAATTAGGTTATGCCCTCGATAGCGCGTTTTACAACACCGACAGCTTTGTCAGTTATGTGACACAAAAACTGCAAGCGCTGACGCTAGAGGAGGTAAACCGGGTGATCACCGAAAACCTACAAACCGAGAATATTCACTATGTGTTTGTTACCGGTGATGGCAAAGACATGCAACAGCGCCTTGCGACGGAGCAAACGTCACCTATGGTGTATAACACCGAAAAACCACTAGAACTAGTGGCTGAAGATAAAGTAATTGCTAACTACAAATTGGCAATTCCGGCAAAAAATATAACCCTACTGGCGGTCGATAAAGTGTTTCAGTAACCAATCAATGCAACGATAAAATTAATCTCAGTAAATACCTCGCATACGCGAGGTATTTTTTTGCTAGATAAAACGCGTATTGTGCGTTATTAATAACCGCCAATACAGTGAGATAATAACGTGAAGAGCATCTAGTAAAAGCCTGGGTGTTTTTAACTAGGTATTTGCTTTTAATTACTTTAGCGGTGCCCCTGGTGAAATAGTTTACCAGTGACGAATTGGCGCAAAAATAGCGCTTTATTTGCACAATGCTGCTAATAGCGGTTATATCTAATAACCAGATTAAATAAAGAAGGGATTAACACCTTCATGGCTAAATCCGTTAAACTGAGTATTAAGCTCTTATCGATAAATCAAGGCAGTATCTATGCGCCACCAAATTTGGCAACAGCTTCGTATCGAAGCAAACGATGTAGTAAAACGTGAACCGCTTTTAGCCAGTCATGTGTATTCATGTATTTTGAATCATGATTGTTTAGGCTCGGCGCTGAGTTTTATTGTTGCTAATAAATTGGCAGATGCAGTGGTGTCGGCATTTACCATTCGCGAATTATTTGATCAAGCCTTTGTTAAATGTGATCGTATGTTGACTCATGTCGCGCACGATATTAAAGCGGTGAAAGATCGCGATCCTGCAGCAGGCAGTTACCTAACAGTTATTTTAAACTTAAAAGGTTTTCATGCAATTCAGGCGCACCGTTTAGCGCATTGTTTGTGGCAGCAAAACCGTAAAGAACTGGCGCGTTTTATTCAAAGTCGCACCTCTGAAGTGTTTGGTGTAGACATACACCCGGCTTGTCAGGTGGGTCAAGGAATTATGTTTGACCACGCCACCGGCATTGTAATTGGTGAAACCGCGGTTATTGAAGATAACGTTTCAATACTGCAGTCGGTAACCCTAGGGGGAACCGGTAACGAGCAGGGCGATCGCCATCCTAAAATTAGAGCAGGGGTACTGATCGGTGCCGGTGCTAAAATTCTGGGTAATATTGAAGTGGGTGAAGGCGCACGAATTGGCGCCGGTTCAGTGGTGTTAAGTGCCGTGCCGGCGCATACCACCGCGGTGGGGATCCCGGCAAAAATTATAGGTCGCCCGGGTTGTAAATGTCCTGCAAAGAGTATGAACCAAAACTTTTTAACCCCTTCTGAGCCTGAAAATGACTCGCATACCAGCTCTATGCTGTGAGCGCTAGTGCTGAACCATGTTGATTAAAAGTAACGCCTTAGCGATGCTATTGTGCTTTGTATTAGGGGCAGCGCTGGCGAGTAGTTACTTTTTATTTATCGGTGCATCAGCACCCATAGTGCAGGCTGAGGTAAACACCGCTAACCCAGCAAGCAGTCACCTCTCAGCGCCAACACCTAGCGCCTATAATAATACGGTGGTTAGCGCACCAAGCGCCGTTAATAACCAAGCCCAGCGACCGTTAGCGGGTGTGAATGAGCAGCATTATACCCAGCAAATAGTTAAGTTAACGGATGAGCTGGCAATGAAAACGCAGCAACTGCAACACAATGAATTGCAATTGCGCGCGGCGCAGCGCCATGGCGGCGATTTAGCTCAGCAATTAGGTGATGTTTTTA
>NZ_JBFJHD010000070.1:0-14271 GCF_041613455.1 Pseudoalteromonas sp.
AGTGATTTTAACTTCAGTGAACCATTGACGATGGCCCATTTGCTTACGAGAATGCTTACGGCGTCTAAATTTAACAACCTTAATCTTCTCACCGCGACCATGTGAAACAACCTCAGCTGTTATCTTACCACCGTTTACGAACGGTACACCAATCTCGATTTTCTCACCATCAGCAACTAAAAGTACTGAATCAAATTCTACTGCTGCACCAGTTTCAACGTCTAATTTTTCAAGACGAATCGTTTGACCTTCAGTCACACGATGCTGTTTACCACCACTTTGGAAAACCGCGTACATAATTAACTCCGTCTGTGCGCCCTCAAATCGACGCAACTAAAATATTCTTCGATAGGGCGCGAAGTTTACGCTAACGCATAAAAACTAGCAAGCCTATTTTGTAATTAAAATGAATAAAAAGTAGCTGCATTGAGAGCAATTCAATATTTCCCTCATTTTATATCAAATAGCTCTTTTGCCAAGCGCTTTTTAACTATTAATGAAAATAATTTGCGCTAAGTCTCATAATATTATGGCGTATAATAAATAAACATTAATCGCGCGCACTTTGCGCAGTTGCTAGACAGCAATTACCTAGGTTTAACTGCTAATTAACGAGCTTAAGCGTGTTTTTTTAGGGAATCGTCACAAAATATCGAGCTAACGCATTTTTTGTTGTACAATCTGCGCCGTTCACACATAAAAATTGGCTCGGAGATCAATGGATATAAAAGCTATCCAGGCGTTAATCGAAAGCGATATGAATGACGTCAATCAACTTATACATGCGCAAATGCGTTCAGATGTGGCGTTAGTTAACCAACTCGGCTTGTATATTGTTAACAGTGGCGGCAAACGCGTGCGCCCTATGCTAGCAATATTAGCAGCCAGAGCGTTGGGTTATCAGGGTAAAGATCACATCACCTTGGCAACCATTGTTGAGTTTATTCATACCGCCACGCTGTTGCATGATGATGTTGTTGATGAATCAAATTTACGCCGCGGCACCCCCACCGCAAATGCTGAGTTTGGTAATGCCGCAAGCGTACTTGTTGGCGATTTTATTTATACACGTTCATTCCAGTTGATGGTTGGTCTTGGCAAAATGCAAGTAATGCAAGTACTTGCCGACGCCACCAATGTGATTGCCGAAGGTGAAGTGTTACAGCTAATGAATTGTAACGACCCCGACACCACTGAAGCCAGCTATATGCAGGTTATTTACTCTAAAACCGCTAAGCTGTTTGAAGCGGCTACCGGGCTTGCTGCTATTATTACCGAGCAAGAGCAAAGCGTGCTAGACGCACTTAATTTATACGGTATGCATTTAGGCACCGCCTTTCAACTTGTGGATGATGTACTTGATTACAATGCCGATGCCGATCAGTTAGGGAAAAACATTGGTGATGATTTAGCCGAGGGCAAGCCGACGCTGCCGCTTATTTATGCTATGCAACATGGTAACGCACAGCAAACACAACTGATCCGTGATGCCATAGAGCACTGTAATGGCATGGAGCACCTAGAAGAAATTTTAGCTGCATTAGCACAAACCAATGCGTTAGAATTTACCATGAAAAAAGCCGAGCTAGAGGCCGATAAAGCCATTGCCTGCTTAGACTTTTTAGCCGAGTCTGATTATAAAACGGCATTAGTGAGCCTGGCCCGCATCGCCGTTGACCGCGATCACTAGCAGTTAACAGCTATAGTGTGAATTAAGTTTGAGCAATAAAAAAGCCTGCAACTGCAGGCTTTTTATTATCAATTCAGCCAAAATAACAACTAGGCTGAATCGAAAATTGTTGATTTGGCTATTACGCCATAAAATCAACACCTTCTTGAATGTCTTTTTTCAGTGTTTCAAGCATGTCATTTTTTGCTTTTTCTTCAAATGCGCTTAGTTCACCGTAAGAAAGAATTTCTTCTACGCCGTTTTTGCCTAAACGTACTGGGTGTGCAAAGTAAGCAGCATCGCCATTTTCAACCGCAACGTATGCGTAATCTACAACGTCTTCACCTTGAAGACCTTTCACTAAAGACATACAGAAACGTGCTGCCGCTGCGCCCATAGATAAGGTCGCTGAACCGCCGCCCGCTTTAGCGTTTACTACTTCAGTACCCGCATTTTGGATACGTGGAGTCAATGCAGCCACTTCTTCATCGGTAAAGCTCACGCCTTCAACTTGAGAAAGTAGTGGTAAAATAGTGGTACCTGAATGGCCACCAATTACCGGTACTTTAACGCTTGCTACGTCAACACCTTTCAGTTCAGCAACAAACGCTTCTGAACGAATAACGTCTAGTGTAGTGATACCAAATACGCGCTTAGCGTCGTAAGTACCCGCTTTTTTAAATACTTCAGCAACAATGGGTACAGTGCCATTGACTGGGTTAGTGATAATACCCACAAGTGCTTTAGGACAGTTAGCAACAATGCCTTCTGCTAATGTTTTGATGATGCCCGCATTCACATTAAATAAATCAGCACGGTCCATACCTGGCTTACGTGGCATGCCGGCAGGAATAAGTACGATATCAGCACCTGCAAGCGCTTCATTTAACGCATCAGCGCCAAAACCAGCAACTTTAACCGCTGTAGGGATATGAGATAGATCAACCGCAACACCTGGAACTACTGGCGCAACATCATATAGTGATAATTCAGAACCAGCTGGTAAGCCTGTTTTTAAAAGTAAAGACAACGCTTGACCGATACCGCCTGCAGCACCTAATACAGCAACTTTCATTGGAATTCTCCGTGATTTGAGGTAGGAAATATTTGTGGCTCTAAGATAAAGAAAATAACGACTAAAAACAAATTTATCCTGGCTATTTTTTCACTCTTTTCGACTATAGTTGTAAAAATTTATTGCGTAAATCTATCAAAATGGCAAGTTAAATAAACAACTGCTGCATAATTATTCATTTTTGTGTAGAATTTAAAGTATGGATAACAATAAGCAAGTTAAAATGATGCAACCACAAGACAAACAAGAAGCCTTAATAAAGGCATTTAAAGCGCTATTAAAAGAAGAAAACTTTGGTTCGCAAGGCGAAATAGTTGAGGCGTTAAAAGAGCAAGGCTTTGATAATATTAGCCAAAGCAAAGTATCGCGAATGCTTAGTAAGTTTGGTGCGGTACGTACTCGCAACGCTAAACAAGAAATGGTTTATTGTTTACCAGCCGAAATGGGCGTGCCAACCGCTAAAAGCCCGTTGCGCCAGCTTGTTATTGATATTATGCACAACGAAATGATGATCATTATTCGTACCAGCCCAGGGGCTGCTCAGCTGATTGCGCGCTTACTTGATTCATTAGGTAAAGCTGATGGTGTGTTAGGCACTATTGCTGGTGATGACACTATTTTTATTGCCCCGGCGAAAGTCTCTGAAATCGACTTAACCTTAGAACGTGTGCGTATTTTATTTGATACGGTATAGACTCGCAATAACCCGCGATTAAACCCTGTTACAGCTGCTTTAAAAAGCTAACTGAGGGGGCAAAAAATGCAGATCCCATGTCGGCTTGAGTAAAATCAAGCCAATGATCATAACACTCCCCTTCCCCCAAGCGGCTTTTAAGCAACTGTTCAAACGCATTCCCCGTTGCTGAGCAGGTAATCGACAACATACCTTGTTCGTACACATCGCCAAAGGGCATCCCTTGATTAAGTAACAGAGGTTGCCCCTGCTCATTGTTCAACTCACTACGCTGTGCATGGCTTGTTGCCACTGGCGGAGTAATTAATACGTTATCTAGCCGGGTACGGCCCATTATTTGCTCTTGTTCATGTAACGATAAATGCTGCCACTGGCTTAAATCGTGCTTGAAGCGTTGCACATGAATATAACTGCCTTGATCTTCAAAGCTACCCGGTTTATTAATTAATGCGGTGGCGCGCTTTTGTCGCCCATGCGGGGTATTACCGCCATAAATAAAGCCGTTAAAATCACGACCATCTAAAAAGCGGAAGTTGCGAATTTGCTCCACTAACTCAACATCGGGGGCAAACAGCTTTAAAATTTGCAACGCAAATAAGTGGTTTACGTCTTCACGATCGGAGCGGATCTGTACTAATAAATCACACGGCTGTGCGCTCATAACATGATCACTATGATTTATATTTGGAAAGCTTTGTAATTCACAAGGCATATATTCGGGCAGGATGTGCGGCCAATATTGTGCGCCAATGGCTACCATACAAGAAAGCATCGACTCCGAAAACTGCTCACTAAACTCTTCTTCAATCACGCTGATAGTTTTGAGCTTCGCGCGCAACGACTCATCTTGGCCATCAAATACATTAAAAAATAAATGCAAACCATGTAGGTTTGCCTCAGCACAAATCCCTGACTGCGCTTGCGCCATTGTTATTCCTTAGTTTTAACAGATAAAAACACAGTGAATAACACGTCAGCCTATTGCTTGAAAAAATTCACCGTGTGCGGTTTTATTTTTATTATAACCTGTTCATTTTGCTCAAATGACTGGCCGTCTTGTGCTGCAACTTCAATAGTTTGCTTAGCAATCACCACAGTGTAAACGAATGCCGAACCAATAAAACGACGGCTTAATATGGTCGCGCGTTCACTGTGCTGGTTGCTATTATCGTCGCGCATTAGCTCTATTTGATGCGGACGCACATATATTTGTCCTGTGTGTGCCAGCGCAGTAGCCGTTGTTAGTGATTCAACCACGCCAAACGCGGTTTTATATTCAGTTGCCGTTAACACTTCTGCGTCTAAGTATATGCCCTGACCGAGAAACTCTGCAACCTCCTTTGAGCGGGGAGCAGCAAAAAGCTGCTCTGGCGTGCCTTGCTGAGCAATTTTACCCTGATGCATAATGGCTAAGCTGTCTGAAAACGCAAAGGCTTCTTCTTTAGAGTGAGTAACAAACACCGCCGACACTTGCTGGGCTTTTATTATGCGCCGAATATCGGCAATTAGCTCAAAGCGTACTTGGGTGTCTATATTTGAAAATGGCTCATCGAGTAATAATAAACTCGGCTTATAAGCAAGCGCTCTGGCAATCGCTACGCGCTGTTGTTGCCCGCCCGATAGCTGATGTGGGTACCTATCGGCACAGCCAACTAAGTGCACTAGCTTAAGCATTTCAGCAACACGTTGCTGCTTTGCGGCTTTACTCATTTTACGCAAGCCAAAGGCAATGTTATTCGCCACCGTTAAGTGCGGAAATAAGGCGTAATCTTGAAACATCATACCAATATTACGGTACTCAGGTAAGACAAACGTAGAGGCATCACTCATCAGTTTACCATCAATAAAAATACGCCCTTGTTTTGCTTCAATTAACCCGCCAATGGCTTTTAAAGTGGTTGTTTTACCACAACCACTGGCACCTAATAAGCAGACAATTTCGTTGTTGCCTATGGTTAAATCTAGCTCGTGAATGACCTTAGTGCCGTTATACTGATAGCTCACGCCTTGTAAAATCAAACTACTCATTTAACTACGCTGCTCCATCGAACGGTTAATAAAATACAAAGGAATAAAGCCCACCAGCACAATAAATAATGCCGAAATAGACGCCAGCTCTAATTGCTCATCACTGACATATTGAAACACATGGGTCGCTAAACTTTCAAAATTAAATGGCCTAAGCAATAAAGCCGCTGGCAGCTCTTTCATACACTCAATAAACACTAACAGTGCCGCGGTGAGTAACCCTCTGCGTAATAACGGTAAATGCACTAAACGTAGCGTGTGCCCTGGGCTTTTTCCCATTGACTGACTCGCCATATCGAGCGAAGGGCTAATACGCGAAAAGCTCGATTCTATCGCGCCATGGGCAACAGCATAAAAACGCACAATATAAGCAAAAATAATGGTAAGCACACTGCCCGTTAGCAATAAACCAATATCTAAATTGTACGGCTCTAACAGCTGGTTCACGGTCGTTTCTACTAATGTTAGTGGTAATAATACCGCAATGGCCAGTACCGTACCCGGTAACGCATAACCGGTACTCGCTAATCGCCCAGGCACCAGGGGATAATTTTGCTTGGCAATACGTTGATAAAATACCACCAGCACACTCAATAACAAGGTGATCACACTGACCACCAGCGCCACTTTTAAGCTTTGCCATGCATAACTAAAAAATTCACTACTCCACGCCTGCTCAAAGTACATAATGGCGTACTTAATAAGCACCACCATGGGAATAACAAAAGCAATTATTAAAATAGCACTACAAAAAGCGCTAGCCAGCCACGCCGACTTGCCTTTTAATATATACAGCGCTTCGCTATTTACACTAGACTGGCGCTCAAATACCGCTTGATTACGGCGACTGAATCGCTCAGCCATTAAGGCTAAAAACAAAAGTAACAACATCACGCCAGAAATTTTTGCCGCTGCGGTTAACGAGTAATAGCCAAACCAAGTATCATACACTGCGGTTGTTAAGGTGCTCACCGCAAAATAACTAACGGTGGCAAAGTCGGCCATGGTTTCCATGCTGATCAGCGCAAGGGCCGCAACGATGGCGCCACGCGACAACACTAAACTAACACGAAAAAAACTTTGCCACGACGACAAGCCCATCAGCTGGCTGGCCTGCACTAATTTAAACGACTGCTCTCGTAAGGCGGTTTTAAAAATCAGGTATAAATAGGGGTATAACACTAGCGCTATCATGACAATGGCGCCGGGTAAGGTGCGAATATCAAAAAACCAGTAATCGTCAGGCGACTGCCAACCAAACCAGTCCCTTAGTGCAATTTGTAGCGGCCCCGCGTAATCAAGTAAATCGGTATACACATAGGCAATAATATAAGTGGGCATTGCCAGCGGCAGCATTAATGCCCATTCAAAGTGTTTTTTTCCGGGAAAGCTACAGTAAGCTGTTAACCAGCCAAGTGGTAATGCAATGGCGCAGCTGAGTACACATACGCCTAAAACCAGTAAGACGGTATTAGCAATATAATCCCATAGTACCGTGTCCCACAGGTGCGAAAATACCTCTGAGTCACCTTGTAAGGATTCAAACAGCAAAAAAAACAACGGGGCCGACAGTAATAAGCCTGTCGACCATGCAATAAGCTGCCATTTAGACAGCTGAAATTTATCAGTCATTTAAAGATCGAATTTTACCTCATCTATTAGCTTGAGTGCTAACGGACGATATTTACTAATTTCATCGAGTGGTAGGCTGTCTTCTTTAAAGCGGCCCCAAGATGCAACTAAAGTTGATAATTCAACACCAGGCTTAACGGGGTATTCCATATTAACCGAGGCATACATATTTTGCGCCTTATTGTCGGTCATATACTCTAGTAGTTTCAAGGCATTTTCTGGGTTTTTAGCATACTTAGTCATAACCGCGCCGGAAACGTTAATGTGCGAACCACGGTTTGTTTGGTTAGGAAAGTTAATATGCACTGCATCGGCCCATGCTTTTTGGCTCTCGTCTTGCAACATTTTACCTAGGTAATAGCTATTACCTAAGGCTAAATCGCATAACCCTTCTTTTACCGCTTTAACTTGTGCACGGTCATTACCCTGCGGCTTACGGGCTAAGTTCGCTTTCACACCTTCAAGCCAAGTTTTTGTTTGCGCTTCGCCATGATGCGCTATCATTGACGCCACTAGGCCTAAGTTATAGGGGTGTTTACCAGAACGAGTACAGATCTTCCCTTGGTATTTAACATCCGCTAAATCTTCATAGCTCAGCTCAGGCAGTGCACCTAAACGATCTTTTGCTGAGTATACGCTACGCACGCGTTTAGTCAGCGCTATCCATTGTCCATCACCATCACGAAATGCCGCTGGCACATTGTTATTAATTTTTTCGCTGTTTATCGTTTGCGTTAACTTTAACTCTTCTAGTTGAATTAATGCACTAAAGTTTGACGTTAATACAATATCGGCTTTACTGTGCTTACCTTCGCGTTTAACACGCTCTATTAAGCCTTTATTGGCAAACACCACATTGGTTTTAATACCGGTTTGTTTGGTAAAGTCATCTAAGATTGGTTTTATTAAAAAAGGTTGTCGAAAAGAATAAATATTAACGACCTCACTGGCAAAGGCGGGAGCCGCTGCCACTAAACCAATAACAATCGCGAGTACTTTTTTCATATTGTTCCACCTGAATAATAACTATTATCAATAATTCTACCGTGATCAGCGCCAGAGTGCACACTTTATATGGTGTGATAGCAAGAAAAACGCCTAAAAAGAAACTCACTGTAAGATATATCTCACAATCGTGGCAGCAAATGATTAAAAGGCTACACGTTAAAACAGAGGGAGCAATTTAACACCATGTATTTAAAGGCTTTTATTGTTTTAACTATGATATATACACGAACTAATCTGTATATATCCCTTCTTTTAACGACTGCAATATCTATACTTAACCCATCAACCAAGCAATGATGCTTAGCGAGTAAAAGGAAACGGACAACTTACTCGACCAACCAGTGATTTAGGTTACAAAAATACGGACATTAAGGACAGGCTCAGCCAGAGCAACACAATGGAGTGTTAGTAAAAGGATAGCATCAGGATGATGCGTAATGGATAGCAACAAAGGATACATGTTGTGCTACAGGATGTAGTAGGAGTATTAGGATACAGGCAGGATCGCCTATATTACATAGAACTAAAAAGTAATATTGTAAGAACAAGGACGAGTAAAAATTTGGAGATGATTAAGTTCAATTGCAGGATGCAGAAAATTAGAAGATTCCGCAAGCGCGCCTAGAGATAGAGCGCGCTTTTCTTTGTCTAAAATAAAACGGCGAGTAAAGTCGCTTGAATAAACAACTTCAAGCAACAGCTTCGTAGTTAAATTCGTAGTTAAACTTTAATGCACAGGTACTTTTCTTCCAAGTATTCATTTAACCCTTGATGCCCACCTTCGCGACCTAGCCCCGACTGCTTAACCCCACCAAAGGGCGCCACAGGGTTTGAAATAACCCCTTCATTAACGCCAACCATACCAAATTCAAGTCCTTCACTAATGCGATACACTTGTTGAATATTTTGACTATAAAAATAAGCCGCTAAGCCGTATGGCACATCGTTGGCCAAGGCCAGTACCTCACGCTCATCGTCAAACGGGATCACCGATAACACCGGGCCAAACACTTCTTGATGGTAAATATCCATCGCGGGAGTGACATTATTGACAATCAACGGGTTTTGAAAGCTGCCGCCTAAATCACTATTATCACCAATGAGGGTGGCTCCTTTATCCAGTGCGTCTTGTAGCAGTTGTTGTATCTTCTGCTTCGCCTGAGGGTAAATAAGTGGGCCAATGTCAACGTTTGCCGCAAAGCCATTGTCGACCTTTAAAGCAGCAACCTTAGCGGCCAGCTTATTAAGCACGGTATCCAATACATTACGCTGAATAAAAATGCGATTAGCAGCAACACACGCTTGGCCACTATTTCTAAACTTAGCGGCCATCAGTCCCGCCACAGCGTCATCTAAATTTGCGTTATCAAAGATAATGAACGGGGCATTGCCACCCAGCTCCATAGAGGTACGTTTAATCGTGCCTGCACATTGTGCTAGTAACTGCTTACCGACTCCGGTTGAGCCGGTAAAAGTGAATTTACGTACCTGTGCTGAGTCGGTCAACATTTTGCCTACTTGCTTCGCTCGTTGCGATACCAAAACATTAAACGCTCCTTTAACAAAGCCCGCTTGGTCGGCCAAGTAAGCCAAAGCAATTGCACACAGTGGAGTATGCTCCGAAGGCTTGAGGATAAAGCTACAACCCGCGGCATAAGCCGGAGCAACTTTACGGGTTACCATCGCCACCGGAAAATTCCATGGCGTGATCCCAGCAACCACCCCAATAGGTTGTTTAAAGCTGGTTAATCGATGCGTATCATCGGTGGCCGGAATAACATCGCCGTAACTGCGTTTTGCCTCTTCAGCAAACCATTTAATAAACCCTGCGCCATAATCAATTTCGCCTAACGCTTCGTGTAGTGGTTTACCTTGCTCTTGAGTCATCAGCGCTGCCAGTGTTTGCTTATGCTGCATGACTAACTCATACCACCGCATTAGCGTATCACTGCGAGTAGTCGCATTCGTGGCTTTTAACTTCACAAATGCGCCGTGCGCGGCATCTATGGCATTATTAACGCCCTGCTCATCAATATCACTGACCGCAATAATGCACTTTTCTGTGGCCGGATCAGTAACACTAAAGCGACTGTCTGTCGCGTAAAATTCACCATTAATAAACGAGTCAGAAAAAAGTAAGTTATCCATAATAGCTCTCCTAATACCGCGTGCAGTGATTAGCGGTTGGCGTGCTGTCACGTTTTTGCATCAGCAACCAAGCCCCCATGATTAGCACAACAAAACACTTCGCTAAGCGGTTTATTTGTACGCATGCTGTGTTGTCATAATTACATATATTCTATGTTTCACCAAGGCAAGTAAACGCATCTTCAGGTGCTGCCTGTAAGTATAATGCCTTGTGCTGTTTAGTCATTTTAACGCCAGTAGTCACAGTCATTAATGCTGAGGGAAAGCGCTATAAACAAAAACACCGTGGTCAAATTGAACACGGTGTTTGCTTAATACTAGTGCCTAACAACTGCTTATTAGTGCTCTTCGTTAACGATATTGAGATTGTATTTAGGTATTTCAACAATCAGGTCTTCGTCGCGAATCACCGCTTGGCAACCTAAGCGTGATTCAGGCTCTAAACCCCACGCTTTATCTAACATGTCATCTTCTAGGTCATCACTTTCATCGAGTGAATCAAATCCTTCACGGATCACTAAGTGACAGGTAGTACACGCACATGACTTTTCACAGGCATGGGGAATACTGATACCATTTTTAAGTGCCGCATCAAGGACCGTTTGGCCACTTGGTGCGTCTATTGCTGCACCGTCAGGACACAATTCAGGATGGGGAAGAAAAACAATTTGTGGCATTATAATCTCTCTTAAATGTTGTCTACTGACTGTCCAGTAAGGACTTTTTTAATTGATGCATCCATTCTGCGTGCGGCAAAATCGCTGCTGGCGTTATCCATTTTTTCAATCGCGGCTTTAATTTCGCTGGGCTGTTGTGCCGTTTCGCGCACTTTTGCTAAGGCGGCGATTTCAGCGGTTAAAGCGCTTAATTCTGCTTCATTGAGTAAGCCGCTGTCGCTAGCAAGTGAAGCCTCTAGCGCTTCTATCACACGTAGCGCTTCTACCTGCTGCTCTTTAAGCATACGCGCTTGCATATCCTCTTTTGCATTACTCATCGATTCTTTTAGCATGTTAGCTACTTGGTCGTCAGATAAGCCAAACGACGGCTTCACTTGAATTTCAGCTTGCACACCGGTAGATTTTTCCATCGCTGATACACTTAATAAGCCATCCGCATCCACTTTAAACGTAACGCGAATATGCGCAGCTCCCGCGGTCATTGGCGGAATACCTTTTAAGCTAAACTTAGCCAGTGAACGGCAATCGCTAACCAACTCTCGCTCACCTTGTAACACGTGCAACGACATTGCCGTTTGCCCGTCTTTAAAAGTGGTAAACTCTTGAGCACGCGCTACCGGAATAGTGGTGTTACGCGGAATGATTTTCTCCACTAAGCCACCCATGGTTTCAAGTCCTAGCGACAGCGGTAATACATCAAGCAATAGCATGTCTGAATCGGGCTTATTACCAATTAACACATCAGCTTGCAGTGCTGCACCTAACGCAACCACACGATCGGGGTCGATTGATGTTAGTGCTTCGCGATTAAAAAATTCACTGACTTGAGTGCGCACAAGCGGCATCCGGGTCGAACCGCCTACCATCACCACTTGCAATACTTCTTGGTTTTCAATACCGGCATCTTTTACTGCGCGACGACACGAGCGTAGCGTTTTTTTAACTAACGGCATCGCCAGTTCGTCAAATTTTTCACGGCTAACTTCTACCGTGTGTGTTTCACCGTCAAACTCAAGGCCCACGTTTACTTTAGCGTATTGGCTTAATGCTTCTTTACACGCTTTTGCTTTATTAATAAACAAGCGTAAGTTTGAAGAAGATAACGTGGTCACACCGGTTTGCTGTTTTAGGTAATCAACTAATAGTGAGTCAAAGTCATCGCCACCTAGGCTAGAATCACCACCGGTTGCCATTACTTCAAATACACCTTGGTGCAAACGTAAAATAGAAATATCAAAGGTGCCACCGCCTAAGTCATATACAGCAATAATCCCTTCTTGGCCTGAATCTAAGCCATAAGCAACCGCAGCCGCCGTTGGCTCATTTAACAAGCGCAGTACATTGATACCGGCAAGCTCTGCGGCGTCTTTGGTGCTTTGGCGCTGGGCATCATCAAAATAAGCCGGTACCGTAATTACCGCACCTAAAATCTCTTGGTTACCAAAGCTTTGCTCAGCACGGGCTTTTAAGGCTGCTAAAATATGGCTTGATGCTTTTACTGGGCTAATTTTTCCGGCTGCGGTTTCAATCGCCAGTGCGCCATCGTGTTGGCAAAATTGATACGGCAACTGGCCATAGCTTTGCTCTATTTCAGCTTGGGTTTTACCTAAAAATCGCTTCACCGAAATTAGCGTATTAGCGGGATCTTGCGTGGCTGCTTGAGCAGCTTCGCTGCCAACAGTAATGCCACCGGCCTGATAGCGTACCACTGACGGTAGCATCGCTTCGCCTAATTCATTGCTTAGGGTACGTGCTTCACCGCTTTGTACCGTCGCCACTAATGAGTTAGTTGTACCAAGGTCAATACCAATTGCTAGTTTATGTTCATGTGGTGCCGCGCTCTGCCCCGGCTCAGCAATTTGCAATAATGCCATAATGCTCTTTAAACTCGTGTTGCTCGCTTTGCAGCAAGTAGATTATTAGTCGTCGAATAAACTGTCTTCAATGCGTTCAAGTTCATCACGTAATTTATATACAAACTTTAATTTGCGTACGTTATCAGCAGCTAGTTGATATTGGTGTTCGTCGTTACTGGCGAGTTGCTCTGCCAGTTGGGCACTATACTGTTGATTGAGCTGCTTAATTTGTTGCTCAAAACTGGCAATGGCGGCATCGGGATCGCTGGCCGATGTTAGCTCTTCCAGTTCTTCACGCAGCTCCATTTGTTGCATTAAAAATGTAGGATCTTGCAAGGTTTGCTGTTCTGCGCGAATGTCTACACCGAGCTCGCTAAGCATGTATTCGGCACGCTTAACAGGGTGTTTTAACACTTGCAATGCGTCGTTAATTTCTGCGGCACTTTGTACCGCCATAAGCTTATCGCGGCTGCTCGCATTAGCATGACGATCGGGGTGCACTGTACGCTGTAATTCTAGGTAGTGCTTATTGATCGTGGCTAAATCAATATTGTAATCAACCGGTATTGCAAATAACTCAAAGTAACGCATAACTTCAACCAATTATATTCAGAATATTAATTTCAAAAATAACAAAGCCCTACAATTACTGGCAGGGCTTCTTTGTACCCAAGTAACTTAGGCATTCGAGAAAGGTTTTGTTTTAAACGGTAAAACTTTCGCCACAACCACACTCATCGGCTTGATTAGGGTTAGTAAATTTAAACCCTTCGTTCAAGCCTTCTTTGGTGTAATCGAGCTCAGTGCCGTCTATATAGACTAAGCTTTTAGCGTCAACAATGAGCGTCACGCCTTTATCAGCAAACGTTTCGTCGTCTTCGTTTAGCTCGTCAACAAACTCTAGTACATAAGCAAGACCTGAACAGCCCGTCGTTTTAATGCCAACGCGTAGGCCTAAACCTTTACCGCGGTTTGCTAAAAATGATTGTACGCGGTTTGCTGCCGCATCTGTCAATGTCACTGCCATGGTACTCTCTTACTTAGCTTGTTTACTTTTGTAGTCTGCAATTGCTGCTTGAATTGCATCTTCGGCTAAAATTGAACAGTGAATTTTCACTGGTGGTAACTCTAGCTCTGCACTTATATCAGTATTTTTAATAGTCGCTGCTTGCTCTAGTGTTTTGCCTTTAACCCACTCTGTTACCAGTGAAGATGAAGCAATTGCACTACCACAACCATACGTTTTAAATTTAGCATCTTCGATAATACCATCGGCAGATACTTTAATTTGTAACTTCATTACGTCACCACATGCTGGTGCGCCTACCATACCCGTTGCCACTGACGGATCATTTTTGTCTAAAACACCTACGTTACGTGGGTTTTCTACGTGGTCGATTACTTTATCACTGTAAGCCATAATTCTATCCTCACTACCTGCTAGGTATGTACTCGCACTATTATTAGTGGTGAGCCCATTCAAC
>NZ_JBFJHD010000071.1:0-14175 GCF_041613455.1 Pseudoalteromonas sp.
GCAGCTAAAAAGCCTGCTTTGATATAAGCTGCATCATCAACACCCGCTGGTACGCGATTGGTTAATAAGTCTAAAATGAACTCTTCTTCACCCGCCGGTGGAGTTTTAATTAATTCAATAAGATCAGCCGTTTGCTGAGCATCTAATGGCGCTGGTACGATACCTAACGCGGCACGTTCTTCTACGTGTTTACGATATTCTTGTAGCACAATATTGCCCTCTTGGTGACGTGAAAGTATTCGGTGGCGCTTAATGCGCAACATATAACCCAATACTTATAGTATTCTAGCTCATGATTATAAAGCTTTTATGGTTAGATGAAAATCTATCCAGTTCGGCAACTGATTATACCGACTATAAGCATTATGAATAGTAGATATTAGAAAATCAATTTCCATGAATATTCATTAATTAAGAATCATTAGTATTTGTTTGTGATTACTTATTCATAACTTTAGCTTCAGCCATAAAAAAACCCAGCGCTAAGCTGGGTTTTTACTAGTGTATTTTAAGTTATTTACGCTTAACTTTTACACGCTCAACAGCTGTAATATGAGCTTCAACACGACGGTTTTCGGCGTGTGCAGCTTTAGTATTCGCTGGGTTTTTAAGGCGTTCTTCACCATAGCCTACCGTGGTAATACGATCTTTTGCGATACCATCTTTAATCAGCTCTTGTGCTACATCGTCTGCACGTTTTTTAGATAAGATTTTATTGTAGCGCGCATCACCAATTGCAGATGCGTGACCTTCTAACACTACTGTGGTGCCTTTATGCTCTTTTAAGAACTTAGCTACTGCTGCAACATTATCAAAATATTGTTGCTTAACCACAGCAGAGTCATGCGGGAACGTTACTAATAAGCTTGTAGTTACTTTACGGTCTTCATAAAGTGTACAACCATTAGCATCTACTGCATCGACCATAGGGGTGTTAGGGCATTTATCTTTTGCGTCAACAACACCGTCGTTATCGCTATCTACTGGCACAACAACTGGTGCTGGTGCTGGTTTCACTGGTACTACAGGTGCACTGCTTTGGTTAAATAAGTAGTTGATACCTAATTTAGCGTTTACGTCTGTGTAGCCACGGTCAAGACCTTGGTAAACTGATGTTTCTGCGTTTACGAATAAGCCATCAGTAAGAAAATGTTGGTAACCTAAACCCGCATTTAAAAACGTGTTGTCAGTGGCTACTTTCATTTCTTTAACACCAAACAAGCCGTAGAAAGGACCGCCATCAAAGTGGTAAAGCGCATCAATACCGTAACGCTCACCTTCTACGTCATTGCGATTTCCATTTGGAAATGGATTCGCTAAAAATGCATTAAAGTCCATATCTGCATATTCTAAGCGAGCACTCCAGTAGTCACTGAAGCGGTAACCTACTTCAGCACCCCAGCTTGCAGATTCATTAACTTCAAGATTTCTGTGCATGTTTAGGTCTTTCCACGATGCATCGTAGTACTCACCGAATACACCAATGTAAAAGCCTTCATTTTTTTCTGCAGCGAATGCTGATACGCTAGTTGCAGCTAGCGCGATTGCGATTGTAAGTGATTTTAATTTCATTGTTTTCTTCCCATTTTAACAACTTAAAAATATAGCTAATTACTTCTAGCTCAACCAGTTTTATAAATAGTAGCTGATCCTTTATTAATCAATACTTAACGAAGAATCACTTTAGTATTCTTTCAATCTTTTAACACACTTTTATTTATCTACACACTGTGTTATGGCAGGTGGAGTCAACTTTATAAACCAAATATCTAAGTAATAATATAGCAGTAACGCCGCTTTTTTAAACAACAAGCCTAACATAATAAATAATACTGAATTGACCACACAACAGTTTAATCCGCTTAGTATTTAATCATAGTATATAGATGTAAACCGCTGTAAAAGCGATTTACATCTATAAACTAATAATTAAGTACCGCAAAATGTACGATACTCTTTATCATCCTCAGATACTAGCTGAAATGCGGCGAGCAACTTACTATCGGCATAAGGATTAGCCATCACGGTGTTAAAGTCATTTAACAAGGTACTAGAGCCTGTATCATTATACTCACTGAGTATTTTTTCGATCACATGATTACGCGGAATTACCCGCGGATTAACCGCACGCATTATTTTATAGCTCTGCTCATTAGTACGCTTACGCCAATTAACAGCCCACTGCGTTAATGCTTCAGGAACCCTTGCTTGCCCGATTAATGACTCAGTGAGTGCATCAAAGGTATTGGTATAATCTAACTGGTGCTCTTTTAACAATGTTAATAACGCAGCAATCAGCTCTTTATCTACGGCACTTTCAGCCACCAAACCCAATTTACTCGCCCACATAGCACTGAATTGGCGATTAAACTGCTCTGCAAAGTCATTAATAATCGGTGTTAGCAATGCCACCGCGTGATCGTCGTCATCACAAATCAGGGGTATTAAACTCTCGGCTAAACGCGCGCAGTTCCAATTAGCAATGTTTGGTTGATTACCAAAAGCATAACGCCCTTGTTTATCTATTGAACTAAATACAGTATCAAAATCAAAGCGGTTCATCATTGCACATGGGCCATAATCAAGGGTTTCCCCACTGATCAAAGTGTTATCGGTATTCATCACGCCATGAATAAACCCCACACGCATCCAACTAACCACTAACTCAACTTGGTTTTTTATCACCGCAGCCAGCAAGGCTAAATAACGCTCAGCACCCGTCGCGGTAATATCGGGGTAATGACGTGCAATAGCTAAATCGGCCAAGTTTTTTAGCCCTTCGGTATCCCCTTGTGTGGCTAAGTATTGAAATGATCCTACTCGAATGTGACTGCTCGCTATACGCGTGACAATAGCGCCCGGCTGCGGTGGATTGCGGTACACAGTTTCGCCACTGCCCACCACCGCTAAACAGCGGGTGGTTTTAATGCCAAGCGCATGCATCGCCTCGCTCATGACATATTCTCGAATAGCTGGTCCAAGCGCACACCGTCCATCACCCCCGCGCGAAAAAGGGGTAGCGCCAGAGCCTTTTAATTGAATGTCCCATAATTGCTGCTCGGCATCAGCCACCGCGCCGAGTAAATGCGCTCTTCCGTCACCTAAACGTGGCGAAAAGTGGCCAAACTGATGTCCCGAATAACCCAGCGCCACCGCAGCAATTGTCTGTTTGTCGTTACCGCTAAAAACATTCGCACGTGCAGTGGCTGCAATATCAATATTAAACTGTTGCGCTAAACTGGCGTTCCATAATAACAGCTGCGGGTTAGCAACACTGGTTGGCTGATCTTGTATCGCAAAGTTATCGGCTATCTGTGTGTACCTTGGCACTAAATTCATTATAACTCTCTATTGTTGTGGGCTAATACCGACACGATTATCACCAACACTATAAGCGATTATTAAACTAAGTTCCTGCATCGATAAGCCACTTTGCTGTTGTAATTGATTAAAAAACGCTTGCGCTGCGGTTAACGACTTTTT
Source organism: Pseudoalteromonas sp. (assembly GCF_041613455.1). Classification (GTDB taxonomy): domain Bacteria; phylum Pseudomonadota; class Gammaproteobacteria; order Enterobacterales; family Alteromonadaceae; genus Pseudoalteromonas. The sequence continues at coordinate 3,484 of NZ_JBFJHD010000071.1, forward strand.
AGTGTGTAAGCCGCCATCTATTATTTTATGAGCACGTAAATAGCTTTCTACGTCACGCGATAACAAAAAGGTGTCTTTCCCCAAAGCGCGTAACGCATAGGGTCCCGTATTCCCCCCTAAACGCGCACCATGTTGTTTTAAATATGCCCATAAGCCAATAATATCTTCGCTTGGCCAATTAGCAATAAATTGACTAAAACTACCATGCTGCTCAGCAGCCTCATGGATCATCAAAGCATTTTGTACAATTGTGGTTACTTTTTTATAATTACGCACAATACGTTCATCACTGGCTTTTTGCTCTAGCATGTCGGGCGGCATCATCACTAGTTTTTCTACGCTAAATTGCCAAAAAACCTCTCTAAAGCCAGCCCATTTACTGTTAATGACCGACCAATAAAAACCACTTTGAAACACCTTGCGAGTAAACTCTTCTAACCAACAATCATCATTTAAAGCAGCTAATTGCTGCGGTGTTGCTGGTTTAGCAAGTAATTGCTGCAACATCGCAGCGGACCCTTTGCGCGCTACCGCGCGTTGGTAAATATCAGTAAACTTTTCCATCTGCTCGATACCTCATTTCGCCGTGATAAATCTCGTAGCGTATTGCCCCTTAGTTTAAGGGAAAACAGCTTGATACGTAACTGCTAACAAAATCGATGACACTATCTGTGTGCTGCTGCTTGACACCCAGATGGCTAAAATGATTTAATCCCCGCACTTACCCTATTTAATTATCTTGGTTAGTTTTACACTCAACCAAGATAAAGGGCTAGAAGAGGTGCGTTATTCAGGTAGCGTATGTTAGGAGCACAAACTCCAATGAGCATACGTGAGGGGAATTAACGCCGAGAAATAACCCTATTTGTGTATTGGTTATTTCGGGCGACTAGGTTGAATCCTAGCGACTGTCACCAATTTCCGTATTCATAGCGGATTATTAGTTTGGTGGAGAGCTTCTGGTCTTAGTATAATGAGGCCGTGCGCCCTATTATTTAAGCCCATTCGCTCTTCGAATTATAACGTACCCACAATATTGGGTATTTGTTCGAATGACGTTAATGCGGCTCCTTGCCATACACGCTTTAACTCACCGAACACTCTATAAGTTCGCGAGAGATGATCAACAATTTTAATTTGAATGACTACTCAGTGTGGACAGCACTGGTAACCCCATTTACGCAAAATGGCGCCATTGACTATACCACTTTAACGACCCTGGTTAGCGAGCAAGCCGCTGCAAACAATGCTATTTTATTACTCGGTAGCACAGGTGAAGGACTGGCTTTAACCCTTAAAGAACAACAAGCCATTGTTGAGCATGTGTGCCAATTAGCACCAAGCGTGCCATTAATGGTCGCTGTCGGTGGTATGAACCTAAAGCAACAAATCGCTTGGGTTGAATACTGCAATCACTTACCCATTCACAGCTTTTTACTAGGCTCGCCATTATATGCAAAACCAGGTGTCATTGGCCAAACCCATTGGTTTAAAAGCCTACTCGACACCAGTAAACACCCGTGCATGCTGTACAACGTCCCTGGGCGCAGCGCAGTAGACATTCCCGTTGCGACAGTAGAAAACCTACAACAGCATCACAACCTATGGGCACTGAAAGAGGCCAGTGGCGATATCGCTCAGTTTGAAGCCTATCGCCAAGCGGCGCCAAACTTAGCTATTTTTAGTGGTGACGATGCGCTCATGCCGTACTTTGCACAAGCGGGTGCCAAAGGCTTAGTATCAGTTGCAGCAAATGCATGGCCGCAACAAACTCACGAATTTGTACAACGCAGTCTCAGTGGTCAACACCCCAATTTATTTACGCAATGGTCCAGCGCTATAAGCAGCTTGTTCACCGTAGCGAACCCCATTCCGGTGAAAGTGCTGATGCATTTACAAGGGCGCTTAAGCAGCCCGCAATTGCGACCGCCTTTAACCCACCTTGAGTTACCGCAAACCGATTGCATTACCACGGCAAACAACACCATTTTATCTTGGCATTAAATACAGGTTTTTATAATGAGCTGGTTAGAACTATTAAATAATTTAGAGTCGGGCGCGGTTCGCGCAGCATCACAAAACGACAGCGGCCAATGGCAAGCTAACGTTGCAGTAAAACAAGGCATTTTAGCAGCCTTTAAAAATGGCACTAACACCGAATTTAACGGTGGTTTTGTTGATAAACATAATTTAGCCCCCCAGCAGTTTAGTGCTGAAGATGGTGTACGTATGGTACCGGGTGGCTCAAGTGTACGCCGCGGTGCTTATGTCGCTAAAGGCACCATTATTATGCCACCAGCGTATGTAAATATTGGCGCATACATTGACGAAGGCACTATGGTCGATAGCCATGCATTAGTGGGCTCGTGTGCGCAAGTGGGTAAAAACGTGCATTTAAGTGCCGCTGTACAATTGGGAGGGGTACTGGAGCCTATTGGCGCAAGCCCTGTTGTGGTAGAAGACGATGCTTTTATTGGCGCCGGCTGCGTGATTGTTGAAGGCGTCGTGGTAAAAAAAGGTGCGGTACTGGCACCCGGCGTGCGTTTATCAGCCACGATTCCAGTGTACGATTGCGTAAACGAGCGACAACTTGCGAAAGGCGAACCCATTCCAGAATACGCCATTGTGATACCAGGCTCTCGCCCTGCGTCAAACGAGTGGGCCCGCGCACAAGGATTAAGTATGTCCTGCGCGCTCATTGTTAAATACCGCGACGAACAAAGTGATGCATCATTATTGCTCGAAGAGGTTTTACGATAATGCGCTTTTTGAGCACGCCGGTTAAAACCGCCATTAACACGCTTTCACAGCAACTTGACAGCCCGTTTTTTGTTTATGACTTAGATACACTAAATGCACACCTTACGCGTTTAGTTGCGCAAACTGAGGTAAAGCTTTGGTATGCAGTAAAAGCTAATCCGCTGTCTAAGATCATCCATAGCCTAGACAGCGCCGGCTTTAACTTTGACGTAGCCAGTAAGGGTGAACTTGAACAGGTACTCGCCCAAGGTATTAATAGCGACCGCGTGCTCAACACTGGGCCAGCTAAAAGCCCGCAACAAATTAAACACTTTATTGCCCGCGGCGTACGCATATTTGTTGCCGAAAGCCTTAATCAAGTGCGTTGGTTAAACCAACAAGCACAGCTGCAAAATACGCAACTGCAAGTGTTACTTCGTGTGCAATTACGCTGGCCTGCAGGCGAGAAAAACCCACTTGGTGGCGACAGCCTGACCCCATTTGGGCTTGGCTGCAATGAATGGCAAGCATTAAACACCGCTGATTACCCGGCGCTTAGCTTTGATGGCCTGCATATTTTTCAGTGGGGCAACATGCTTAGCACGCAAAAACTAAGCGCGCTGTGGTCACAAATGATAGCGCCACTTGCAAACCTTGCCAGTAACTTAAATATTAATCTTAAAATTTTAGATTTAGGCGGCGGACTGGGTATTCCTTACAGCGCCAACGACGCCACCCTTGAATGGGATGAGCTTATCGCCGCGCTTGCTAACATTAAACGCGAGGCTGGTGTTGAGCAGTTATGGATGGAGTTAGGTCGTTACGCTGTGGGTGAATGTGGCCATTACGCCAACCCCGTGGTTGAGCGCAAACAAAATTACGACCAACAGCAAGTTATTTTAACTGGCGGTATTAACCACTTATTACGCCCCGCCGTTACCAGCCAAGATTTCCCAGCAGCCTTGCTGCGCGAATCAACGGCTCCGATGCAAGCAATGAGCCTCTACGGGCCGCTTTGTACTGCGCTCGATTGCTTAGGTGAACATTCATTACCGGGCGATTTAAATGAACAGGACTGGCTGGTCTTTAGCCAGTGCGGCGCGTATGGTTTTACCGAAAGCATGCCATACTTTTTATGCCACGAGCTTGCTGCTGAATACACTCTACAACAGGGTCAACTCACGTGTGTACGTCAAGCACAAGATGCCAGCGATTATTTAAGGTAAACACCTATGAGTATTACAACAGTTATTAGCCAAGAAAACATTGTCGTTGGTGAAGTTGCCAATGGGTTACCTCTTACCATTCCTGTGTATCGTTTAAAAGGCGATGGCAGCGCCCCTAGCGTGTATATTCAGGCCAATATGCATGGTGCAGAAGTACAAGGCAATGCGGTTATTTTTCAGCTGCTAGAGCAATTAAAACATTTAAAGCTCAAGGGGGATATTACTCTAGTCCCTTATGCTAACCCGATTGGCTGTAATCAAAAGTCGGGCGAGTTTACCTTAGGCCGCTTCGATCCTATTACCGGCACTAACTGGAACCGAATGTATCATTACAATGCAGATTTAGTCACCCAGTTTGCCAATGAGCACACACACTACGACGACGCCATGTTACGCAGCGCCTTCAAACGCGCACTTATTGCCGAAGTTGACCGCAAGCTCAATGGCCCAGCGTATTTACTTAATACAGGCAAGCGCATTGCACTTAATCTGCAAAAGCTCGCCCATCAAGCCGATATTGTACTTGATTTACACACCGGTCCCATTTCGAGCAAGCATTTATATTGCCCAAGTTATGCCACCGACAGCGCGCGTTACTTTAATATAGAGCATGTGCTGCTGATCCCCAGTGACTTCGATGGTGCCATGGACGAAGCCAACTTTTGCCCATGGTGGCATCTCAGCGATGCATTGAGTGCGCAAGGACGTGAGTTAGCCATCCCCGTTGAAGCGTTTACCGTGGAGCTTGGTAGCCAAGAAAAAATAGATTTAGATGAAGCACTTAACGATGCTAACAGCATTTTAAGTTATTTGAATCATAAAGGCGTATTACACGATGCTGTGCATGTTCCGGCTAACATTACCCGCTACGCGTGCTACCTTAAAGATTACTTGGTCTATTACGCCCCAATGGGCGGCATGGTGGAATATCTTGCCCCACTAGGCGAGCACATTAAAGCTGGAGCGCCGATTGCAAAAATTCTTCGCATGGAGCGCTACTTAAGTGAACAACCACTGCAAACCCTAACCCTTGATAGCGATGCCATTGCCATATTGCACTTTGCCTCAGCGAGTGTAAATCAAGGTACTGAGCTATATAAATTTTTTACCAATGTATTTGAGCTTTAAGCTCCCCCTTCTCATTGCGTGAGAGTCGACTAGTTGAGTATTACTAGTGCTAAACAAAAAGCGACCTAGGTCGCTTTTTTATTGCTTAGGTAAATAATAATTCAGGAAAAATTCACCATTAATATGTTAAAAAAGCGCTATAATGAGCAATAAATAACCTCACTGCATCACTGACAAAGGAATCATAATGATCTGGCGCTACTGGATATTACTTTCAGCCTTATTTAGCACGGCTATATATGCACAAGAGACAAAAAAAAACGAGCAAAATAATGAGCTCGAACTGGTTAAGCAATGTATATTAAACGAAGTGATTGGCGGTGATGGCAAACAAACGCTCAACCAACTTCGTAATAAGTGTTCCGCCTTAGAAGAAAGCAAACAACTAACAGCGATTGACAAACGCCAAGCACGTGAAGCTGTAGGCAAAAAGAACCGTAATGTTATTACGCCACATAAGCGCAATTACATCCTGCCTATTTCTCATATATCAAACCCAAATACACGCCCGTTTGATGGTTTTGCACAATTAACCGATGAAAACGATGGCGATCCACTTGACAACATCGAGGCTAAATACCAGTTATCTATAAAAGTCCCCTTGTTCGATGATTTTTCTGACCCTGATCAAGCTATCTTTTTTGGTTTTACCTTACAGTCTTATTGGCAGCTTTATAACGATGATATCTCTTCTCCCTTTCGTGAAACTAATTACGAACCAGAGGTTTTTTGGATTAACTATTTAGATCCAGAAAACGTTTTATGGGGTGATGAAATGGCAATAGCATTAGGTATTTCACACCAATCGAATGGCCGCAGCCAGCCAAATTCCCGTTCTTGGAACCGTATCTATGCTGACTTTATTTGGGAAAATAGAGGCTTTGTGTTTAGCTTTAAACCTTGGTACCGCATTCCCGAAAACAAGAAGCCAGCGCCTTTAGATGCTCGTGGTGACGATAACCCCGATATCTACAAATACATGGGCTATTTTGAGTTTAGTGGAGCCTACCGCTTCCATGATCATGAATTTAGTTTTATGACGCGTAACAATTTAAATTCCGATAACCGCGGCGCTATTCAGCTAGATTGGTCATTTCCATTGTGGGGCCGAGTACGTGGCTATGCGCAATATTTTAACGGCTATGGCGAAAGCTTAATTGATTATAACGCTGATATTGAGCGCATTGGAGTTGGTATACTGCTCACCGATTTACTTTAATGGCGAATGCATAACATCAACACGCATTGCCTGTTGATGTTATGCCCTCAGTTACATTATTTTTTTACCACGAACTGCCCTTCAAACTCAGCCACTACCTTGTCACCGTCATATATAATTACCGGCACTAAGTAACTCGCTTTACCTTCGGTTGCTAAGTCGCTCAGCTTTCCTTTACAGGTATGTATATCAACACAGCCACGGGGGTCGCTATTCAATGGCTTTAAGTATTTAATAGTTGCATCGGCCAGCACGATATTACCTTCGAGTCCGGCTTCTTTTAGCGCTAAGTAGGTGGCTCCCCATCCTGTTAATGTCGCTAGGCTATAAATAGAGCCGGCAAACATCGTATTATGCAAATTTAAATTGGCATCTAAATCGGCGCGTGTAGTAAATTGCCAATCGGTGTAGCTTTCTACCTTAATGCCCATCGCATCACTAATGGGAATAGACTCTCGCCAGGTGTTTTGCAACACTTGAGTCCAGTTAGGGTGACGGAACCAACCCGGCTCTGATGGCTTTTGTTTCACCATTTTATAGTGCTGCACATCGTCGTACGCTAAATGCGCTTTTTCTAGTGTTTCATAGCCATGGCGCTTATAAAACTCTAAAGCACGTTCACGCGCAAATAATACTAGTTCATTAGCATTTTGCGTCCACGCTATTTTTTCGAGCTCATGTAATAAGCGGCTGCCAATGTGTTGGTTGCGACTTGTTTCATCTACCGCCATGTAGCGCACTTGAGCCTGCTGCTGATTATTAAAATGTAGTCGAGCGACGCCGAGTACTTTACCTGCTTTATTTTTAATAAATCTATGCTCGGACTCTTGTTCTAAGTCATCTTGTTCAGAACCACGCGGCTCCCCCCAAGGCGCACGTAAAACTTGCCAGCGTAATTGGTAATAAGCTTGCCAATCTTCACTACTTTGCGGGGTGCTTACCTGAAACATACATACTCCATAAATTAAAATAAAAGGCTACATTTGTTAATTATGCTAAATACCATACTCCATGTTGATAAAACTGCCAATACGACTTTGGTGATGTCAGGCCAGTGTGTAAAAAATTAGTGACAAACGCATTGCGCTTTAACTACGCTGGTTTATGCTGTTTAACATGAACAAGTTTATAAACCCTACAACTGGGGTAATTAGTCGCCATTTTATCGAATATAGCCAACAGGCTGGGCAGCTACTTTATTGGCATAACCATAAGGGGGCACGCATTCAAGTGCGTCAGTATCAACAATTGCGTTGGTTACTTATAAACGACACACTACAATCTGTGGTACTGCAACACCAACCAGAGCAATTATTACTGCCTCATTTACAATGCTTAGCGCAACATTGGCAAGCGCATACAGCGCCTATTAAAGTACTTGAATTGGGGCTTGGGGGCGGCGCAATTCGCAATTATTTAGTGCAACGTTATCCTGAAGCTGAGATCACATCGGTGGAAATAAATAGCGCCATTATTAGTTGTTACACCACCTTTTTCGCGCACGATAGGCAACAACCGTTAATATGTAACAGTGCACAACAAGTACTTAATAGCGCACACGCTATAGATTGGATTGTATTGGATTTATTTAGTCAGGTAGATGCGCCACGGTTTTTATTTGAGCAGGCTTTTTATGAAAAAATACACGCAGCTCTAAATAACAACGGCACCTTGTTTATTAATTTTTTAGCCCAGCATGAGTCACAATTAAAGCAGCTGCAACAGTTATTATTGCAGGTGTTTGGTTATAAAATTAGCCCGCAAAAAATAGCAGGCTATATGAATCATATTGTGATGATCACTAAGCAAGCGCCTAAACAGCTAAATTAAACGTGACGGGCCCATCGTTACACAAACTCAGTTGCATATCTGCAGCAAATTCGCCCGTGGCAACGGTTAAATTTAACGCCTTCGCTTGCGCCACAAAGTACTGGTATAACTCGTTAGCTTGGCTTGGGGTTGCCGCCGATGAAAAGCTAGGTCGCATGCCCTTTTTGGTATTTGCCGCTAAGGTAAACTGCGACACCACTAATAATTCACCCTCGATATCTTTAATGCTCAAATTCATTTTATCGTTCGCGTCGCTAAAAATACGGTAGTTGCTCACCTTATGTAACAGTTTATCGGCAGTTTGCTTATCGTCATGCTTTTCAACGCCTAATAGCAATACAATTCCTTGCTCAATTTTACCTACTACCTGATTATCTATTACCACATTGGCATGTTTTACCCGCTGTATTAAGCCTTGCATTTAATCGTGATCCTTACTGCTTGTTGGTTCATCTAAATCTATTTCTGGTGTATCTGCGATATTGTTAGGGCTAATACATACCGTCAGTTCAGCGCCTAGTAGCACCACTATCCACGATAAATATATCCAAACAAATAAAATAGGAATGGTGGCAACCGCACCATAAATAACTTCGTAGGATGGAAAGTGGCTAATATAAAGTGCAAAGCCTTTTTTCGTGAGCTCAAATAATAACGCAGCAAATAGCGCGCCTGGGATTGCCGCTTTAAACGACACGCGAGTATTAGGCACTAAGGTATAGAGCATAATAAAACCTAACATCGAAATCGCATAAGGCAGTAGCTTTAATAGCAAGCCACTAAAGCCTGGAATGCCCTGATCGGCAAACGACACCAAGGAAACAATATAAGAAGTAACCGCAATGCTGCCGCCTAGTAAGACCGGCCCTAAACTCAGTACCATCCAATAAACTGCAAACGAAATCATCATTGGGCGCTTTTTCTTGATGCGCCAAATACGGTTCATTGTCGCGTCAACATTACGGATCAATAGCAAAGCAATCGCGGCTAAAAAGCCAATGCCAATGGCGGTCATTTTATTTGCATTACCGGCAAATGCACCAATGTGCTCTTTAATGACATCGGAAGAGGTGGGCACGAAATTAGTAAATAAAAAATTCTCAATCGCAAGGCGGGTTGATTCAAACCCCGGAAAAGCCGAAAAAATCGCCACACCCACCGCAATTAACGGCACTAGAGAGAGTAACGTAACATAGGCTAAATAGCCTGCATTAACGGTTATTTGGTCGTCAATACAGCGGTTAATATATTGCATCCACCAGCCGGGCTGCTGACGCAAAAAAGAGCCAACTAGCTGTTTATAATGAGAGAGCTTATCGTTCATAACCTTGACTTGTGCTAATATTATTTTGACCATAATAACAACCAGTACCATAATTTACAGCATTAACACGCAAATAGGGAATCAAATGAAAAAGCAAACATTACTTAGCGCCTCGTTATTGGCATTAACCGTTGCTTTATCGGGCTGTCAATCGGCCTATTACTCGGCAATGGAAAAAGTCGGCATACACAAGCGCGATATTCTTATTGACCGTGTAGAAGAAACCAAAGACTCACAACAAGAGTCGCAGCAAGAATTTCAATCGGCGCTAGAGCGCTTAACCACACTGATAAACTACCAAGGCGGCGAGCTTCAAGCTGCCTATGAACAACTTAACGACGATTATGAGTCAAGTTTAGCAGCGGCTAATGAAGTGTCTGCGAATATCAATAAAGTGGAAGAGGTAGCCGAGGCCTTGTTCGCAGAGTGGAGTGATGAATTAGCGCAGTATAAAAGCGCTACGTTAAAGCGCGCTAGTAGTAAAAAGCTCAACGCTACTCAGCGTCAATTTAACCAATTGCTACGTTCAATGCGCAGCGCAGAAAGCAAGATGGAACCGGTATTATCGTCATTAAACGATAATGTGCTGTATTTAAAACATAACTTAAATGCGCAAGCCGTATCAGCTATCAAAGGTGAGTTCACTAACCTGAAGCGTGATATTCAAGTGCTTATGGACGATATGAATAAATCAATTGCCGATTCAAATAAGTTTATTGAGCAAATGAATAAAGCGGGCTAAAAGCTGCTGGGGAACGGTGTCAATAATTATTAAGCCCATTGATTTTAATGGGCTTTTTTATGATTAATTATTATTGTTTGCAAGCGTTTTTATTTAACCATATTTGCTACACTTTTACCTTATTAGAACAATAAGAATCGTTAACTATGAAACTGCGTAGTCTAAGTTTACTCATCTTTGTAAGCACTTTAGTCGCTTGTAGTGCGGCTAATCAGGTGCAAATTATTGCCGGCCCCGATACAGTGATCCCGCAGTATCAACAGGGCGAACGGGCTGGGCGCTACCATAACCTGTATCCTGGTGAAAAAAGCTATCCTGTGAGCTGTGAAAGCCACTGCTACCCTAGTAATGCGCAGCTAGTATGCGGAACAAAAGACGAAAACTGCCAGTACACAGGTACACAACCCACTCCTCAGTTAAACACACACTTTACCGTACGCTGGCTTGGTCATGCCGGGTTTATCATAAAATCCCCTAACGGCCA
>NZ_JBFJHD010000072.1:0-14166 GCF_041613455.1 Pseudoalteromonas sp.
CTATTGGTGAAAGCGCCATTGAGCATGGCTTGGCCATTGCTGCAGGCAGTAAGCTATGTAAAGACGTCGCCAATATGCCACCGAATATTTGTAACCCGGTGTATTTAGGCGAGCAAGCCAAAGAGCTTGAAACTAATTTTGACAACATCACCGTTGATATTATTGGCGAAGATAAAATGGCAGAGCTGGGAATGAACTCATACCTGGCTGTGGGCCGTGGCAGTGCTAACGAATCGGTAATGTCTGTGATTAACTACCAAGGCGCAGGCGCCGATCAAGCGCCTATCGTACTAGTTGGTAAAGGGTTAACCTTTGATTCTGGTGGTATTTCACTTAAACCAGGCGAAGGCATGGATGAAATGAAATACGATATGGGTGGCGCTGCAGGCGTTATTGGCGCCATGCGCGCGTTGGCCCAAATGCAGCTGCCTATAAACGTGATTGGTATTTTAGCCGGTTGTGAAAATATGCCTGGCTCAAATGCCTACCGCCCTGGTGATATTTTAACCACCATGTCGGGACAAACCGTTGAAGTGTTAAATACCGATGCCGAAGGCCGCTTAGTGTTATGTGATGCCCTCACTTATGTGGAGCGTTTTGAACCTGAAACCGTGATTGATGTGGCTACTCTAACCGGTGCCTGTATTGTCGCGTTAGGCGCTCATGCAAGTGGTTTATTATCAAACCATAATCCACTGGCGCACGACTTATTAAAAGCCTCGGAGCAAAGTGGCGACCGTGCATGGCAGCTGCCATTATGGGATGATTACCAAGATCAACTAGAAAGCCCTTTTGCCGACTTTACTAACTTAGGTGGCCGTGCTGCCGGTACCATTACCGCGGCATGTTTTTTATCTAAATTTACTAAAAAGTACAATTGGGCGCATTTAGACATTGCCGGTACCGCGTGGCGCAGTGGCGCTAAAAAAGGCGCAACCGGACGCCCTGTGCCTATGCTAACGCAGTATTTATTAAATCGCGCGGGTGTAAGCGAAGCGGCGCAAGATTAAACGCTGAATTTAACTTAGCACTCTTTATAAGGCGCCGTATGGCGCCTTATTTATGTGGGTATTAATTGAAGCAAACCCGGTTATATGGCAAAATCCCTGCTTTGAATTATGTGTACTCACTCGTATTACATTCAATGTCATGGGAACCCCCGAAACAATGAGCATGAACGCCCAATTTTACGTGCTACAGCAACAAGATGAGTCGCAGGCTAAGGCTGATGCGCACTTTTCTTTAGCGGCACAAATTGCCGGCGAGCAGTATCGTCTCGGCCAGCGCGTGTTTATTTTTGTTGATAGCGAAACCAGCGCCTATGCCATTGATGAAATTCTGTGGGCATTCGATCCCGACAGTTTTGTACCTCATAACTTACAAGGCGAAGGCCCCAAAGGCGGAGCACCGGTAGAAATTGGTAGCACGCCGCCGGTCGGAAATCGTAAAGTTTTAATAAACTTGGCTAATAATTTACCGGATTTTATTCGCCGTTTTAACCAAGTTTTTGATTTTGTCCCCGTAGAACCTGCTGCCAAACAAGCAGCCCGCGAGCGCTTTAAAAAGCTCCGCCAACTCGGTGCCAATATCACCACGCAAGATATAAATAGCTAACGCCCTTTAGCAATAGCTTACCAACTAATTTAAGTATTTATTTAAGGTTCTGTGTAATGGATAAAACCTACAATCCGCAAAATATTGAACAGTCGCTATACCAAGACTGGGAACAAAAAGGCTACTTTAAGCCATCTGGCCAAGGCACTCCTTATTCTATTATGATCCCGCCGCCAAATGTCACCGGTAGCTTGCACATGGGCCATGCCTTCCAAGATACCATTATGGATACTTTAACGCGCTTTAAACGTATGCAAGGTAACAACACATTATGGCAAGTAGGTACTGACCACGCAGGTATCGCCACGCAAATGTTGGTTGAACGTAAACTGCATGCTGAAGAAGGTAAATCACGCCACGATTTAGGTCGCGACGCTTTTATCGACAAAATTTGGGAATGGAAAAACGAGTCTGGTGGCACTATCACTAAACAACTTCGTCGCCTTGGTGCATCGGTTGATTGGGATCGTGAACGTTTTACCATGGACGATGGCCTTTCTGAAGCCGTTAAAGAAGTGTTTGTGCGCCTGCATAAAGAAAACCTAATTTACCGTGGTAAACGCCTAGTAAACTGGGATCCTAAATTACACACTGCAATTTCTGATCTTGAAGTTGAAAACAAAGACAAGCAAGGCCACATGTGGAACTTGCGCTACCCATTAGCCGATGGCGTGACCACGCAAGACGGTAAAGACTACATTGTTGTTGCAACAACACGTCCAGAAACCATGTTAGGTGACTCTGGCGTGGCTGTAAACCCAGATGATGAGCGCTACCAAGACTTAATTGGTAAAGAGGTATTACTGCCGATTGTTAATCGTCGCATTAAAATTGTTGCCGACGAGCACGCCGACAAAGACAAAGGCACCGGTTGTGTAAAAATAACCCCAGCACACGACTTCAACGATAACGAAGTGGGCAAACGTCATCAAATGCCGATGATCAATATTTTCGATAAAGACGCGGCTATCCTGACACAAGGTGAAACTTACACCTTTGACGGTAAAGAACTTGAATTTGATGCACCCATTCCTGAGCGCCTACACGGCCTAGATCGTTTTGCTGCACGTAAAGCGATTGTCGCTGAGTTTGAACAACTTGGTTTACTTGAAAAGATTGAAGATCATGGTTTAACCGTCCCTTACGGCGATCGCTCTGGTGTGGTCATTGAGCCACTGCTTACTGACCAGTGGTATGTACGTGTTGCACCACTGGCAGAGCCGGCTAAAGACGCGGTTAAAAATGGCGACATTCAATTTGTGCCTAAGCAGTACGAAAACATGTACTTTTCGTGGATGAACGATGTACAAGATTGGTGTATTTCACGCCAGCTTTGGTGGGGCCACCGTATTCCAGCGTGGTACGACAGCGAAGGCAACGTATTTGTTGGCCGCGACGAAGCTGAAGTGCGCCGCGAAAATAACATAGCTGACAATGTGACCCTAAGCCAAGACGAAGACGTGTTGGATACCTGGTTCTCATCGGCATTGTGGACGTTCTCAACCCAAGGTTGGCCGGCAAACACCGAAGACTTAAAAACTTTCCACCCATCTGATGTGTTGGTTACCGGTTTTGATATTATTTTCTTCTGGGTTGCGCGTATGATCATGATGACGCTGCACTTTATAAAAGACGAAAATGGTAAACCACAAGTGCCGTTTAAAACCGTGTATGTTACTGGCTTAATCCGTGACGATAACGGCGATAAAATGTCAAAATCTAAGGGCAATGTGCTAGATCCTCTCGACATGATTGACGGCATAGGCCTTGAAGACTTAGTACAAAAACGTACCGGCAACATGATGCAGCCAAAACTAGCAGCTAAAATCGAAAAGGATACCCGTAAAGTATTTGCCAATGGCATAGAAGCGCACGGTACCGACGCACTGCGCTTTACCTTAGCAGCTATGGCTTCGACCGGACGTGATATTAACTGGGATATGAATCGCCTAGAAGGCTACCGTAACTTCTGTAATAAATTATGGAACGCGAGTCGTTACGTACTAATGAACACCGAAGAGCAAGACTGCGGCTTTAACGACAGCGAAAAACAGTATTCGTTAGCCGATCGCTGGATTTTAGGTCAGTATGAAGCAACGGTTAAAACCTACACCGAACACTTAGATAACTACCGTTTTGATTTAGCGGCAAATACGCTGTACGAATTCACCTGGAACCAGTTCTGTGATTGGTACTTAGAGCTGACCAAGCCGGTGTTATTTAAAGGCTCTGAAGCACAGCAACGCGGTACACGTCATACGCTTATTACGGTACTTGAAAGCTTATTGCGCCTAATGCACCCGATGATGCCTTACATCACGGAAACGATTTGGCAGCGTGTTGCGCCATTGGCAGGGCTAGAAACAGCTGGCACTAGCATTATGGTACAACCATTCCCGGCTTATAACGCCGCAAATGTGGATGCCAAAGCGATGGATGACCTAGAGTGGGTTAAACAATTCATTTTAGCTATTCGTAATATTCGCGGTGAAATGGACATTAGCCCAAGCAAGCCACTTAGCGTATTACTGGCCAATGCCTCAAGCGATGATGTGCGCCGTATTAACGAAAACGAATCGTTCTTAGCGTCACTGGCTAAACTTGAAGCATTCACCCTGCTGGAAAACAAAGACGACGCACCTGCGTGCGCCACTTCTTATGTTGGTAACCTTGAGATCATGATCCCCATGGCAGGCTTAATCGATGTGGAAGCCGAGCTTGCGCGTATTAACAAGCAACTCGAAAAAGCCGAGAAAGGTCTAGCGCAAGTACAAAACAAGCTGGCTAACGAAAAGTTTGTCAATAACGCACCAGAAGCGGTATTGGCGAAAGAAAATGCCAAACTAGCCGAGTTTAGCGATGCCAAAACTAAGCTGCTGGAGCAAAAAGCCAAAATCGAAAGCTTATAATTAATAGCTATTAAAAAGCCGCGCTATGAAGTTCATAGCGCGGCTTTTTTGTGTTTAGTAGGCTCTAGGCTCTAGGCCCTAGGCTCTAGGCCCTAGGCTCTAGGCTCTAGGCTCTAGGCTCTAGGCTCTAGGCAAGTATTAAAACTTGTAGTTGTATTGTGCGCCCACTAAGATCGCATGACCTTTTGATTCAAAAGACCACTTGCTGCCTGAATCATCAGCTTCAGTAAATCTTTGCGTCTTACCACGTAGTACGCTCACACCTAAATCAACATTTGAGTGCTGATCGATGCTGTAGTTACCGCCAAATGAGAACCAAAAACGGTCGGTGTCTGGAATCGAGATCGACATATGGTTTTTATCTGCAGGTGATTCATCGTAAGCAATACCGGCGCGCAGTAACAAGTCTTCGTTTAACTGGTAATCACCACCAATTGCGTAACGCATCGCGTCTGAGAAGTTTTCTTCTTTCTCAAATCCGATAAACTCACCAGTAGGTCCGCTTACCTTTGCTTCTAATTTGTCAAAGCTGCTCCAACCAGTCCATAGTACACTGTAGTGTATGCCCATTTTTTCATCTAACTGATGCGAACCTGAAAATTCAGCAATCGCTGGTAGCGTGATTTCAACAGAGCCTGGAAGCTCAGGTATTGACTTAGCTGCACTTGAGAATGTGCCCTCAAAAGTAATATCGGTTTCAGTGCGGTAATTAAAACCAAAGCGGCTGTTTTCATCTAGTTGATACATTAAGCCTACGTTTAAGCCGTAACCCATGTCATCACCTTCGAGATGAATAGCTTGCGTTTGCGCAGGGATCTGATACGGATTTGCACCTACATTACGAATAATTTTCGCGTCGGCATAAATAGCATTTAAACCAATACCAAAGCTAAATTGCTCTGTTACTTTGTAAGCCACACTGGCATTCATGTTTACAGTAACAATCTCAGTTTCACCGGCAATTTGACCAGCGACGTAATCATCATTAAATTCAGTGGCTAAACCAAAGTTAGAAAACGCACCAAAACCAACCGATACCTTATCGTTTACTGGCATAGTGAAATAGCCCGCGGGAATAATCGCGCTAGGTGCAATACTGTCATCGTTTAATGCACTTGCTGGTACGCCATTATTTGTATCCGTACCTTCAAGGCTAACATCAGGGATTACAGTCATAGCTGCAACGCTTAGCTGCTTCTCTTTAAACAACGTCATTAATGCTGGGTTACGAGAAACTACAGACGCATCGTCTGCTACAGAGGCTTCACCTGCGTATGCACGGCCTAAACCAGATACGTTTTGCTCAGCAAGTTGAAAAGCGGCCGCAAAGCTATCGGCTGAAACAAATGCCAGCGACGCCGCGATAAGCGTTTTAGTAAATTTCATTGTTGTGTCCTTAGCCAAACATACTGTTTGGATAGCTGTATGTGTTGTTATTTGAGTTTCAAACCCGGCTACACTACATTAATTTTTTATAAAAAACCCTAGGAAAACAGCAAAAAACCACTAAAAACACGATTTTTAACCACATTTTAACAACTATTTAAAACTCATCCGACAAGAAGTGTGTTATTAGAGCTATTACTCTAAATGTAATTAGTTATCATTTAGATTGACATGAAATACTTAGCTATCTACACTCATTACAAACAAACCAAGGAACTAAAACGGTGATTATGTCAGTTATTTTGGCTGGGGTTATTTTTTGCGCTGCTAGCGTCTACTGTTTTTATCGAGCAAATTATTGTGCATGCAATCAAGCTGGCCACTGCGATAATCCGGTTAATCAGTTTTGGCTTGCGGCTATCAGTAACGCTGTTATTTCGCTATTGCTCTTTTGTTTAGCACTGCATGTGGAGTTGGGAACCTTATTATGGTTAACCATGATGTGTGGGAGTGCGCTTGCAACCGTTATTTACCTAAAACAACGTACTAAGCACAGCTTACTTAGCTAAGCCAATAACATTATCTCCACGCAATGAGTAACACTTTAGTTGCCGAGTAATATCGATTAATTGTTACGCTAAACTGATTGTTTTAATTTCATCAAGGCGTATTTTTGCAATGTTATTATTAGCGGTTTGTAATATTAAAAACTCTCCCTCACCTTTCACTGTTTCTAAGGTTTTGGCCACCCCTTTTATTGTCAGAGTAGCGAGCGTCACGCTCACGTTATTACCGTGCATACAGTACAGTTCAAGCTGATCGTAATCGCTACATTTGATGGGTTGGTAGTTCATAATGATTTTTTTAAGCGGGTGATACTAAAAATTAGCAGGGGTAGGTAATAATTGCAAATGGCGCTCTCGGTAGGGATCGAACCTACAACTCAGCCTCCGGAGGGCCACGTGATATCCATTTCACCACGAGAGCACATTTGTTGCCGCCACATCAACTCGCGATATCAATGCTTTGGCATCCGCAATAATAAAGCGATCTTAACGTAATTGCTAGCGTGATTCGTTTGTATGGCGATATTTTAAGCGTTTTCAGTAAAAGACTTGATAACGGCCGCGCAATGAGCGATTTATTGCACTAAAACGGCTGCTTAGCAATGCGTATTCTCTGAGTCACTTATCGTCAATTGCATTATTGTGTTGCTGCGCAATCAGTGCATCTAATTGCAAGCACAGCGGTGCCACCTTTTCAGTGATTGAGCGCGCACGATACCAACAAATACACAGCACTAAGAATAGCAGCTGATAATACTCTAACTTAGCTACACTGCAGTAAAAATTCCGCGATGCTGGTAACTGCTGCTGATAGCTCAGCAATAACTGTTGTTTACCCTGTGTATCTAATTCACAGCTGACCACGAGTGCCGCTAAATCAAAGTAAACATCGTTGTTATTTGCGTACTCAAAATCAATTAAAAACATGCCATTACTATTTTCTATGATGTTTTCTTTAACTAAATCATTGTGGCAAAAGCCTGCATCACGAGGCAATTTTTCCAGCTCAGTTAGCGCAGCATTTACGGCTGGCTGATAGTGCTGATATAACTCGCAAGCGTGATAATGCTGCAGCTCTTGCTGTATATCCATCGCGTCACTCACCACATTATGACTGTGTAAACTAACCAGCTTGTTAATTAGCTCAGCAGTGTAGCTGCCTTGTGCGGTGACGCCGTCTATATATTCAAAAATAGCCAGCTTGTTAGCTTTGTCTAGCCACAGAGGCTTGGGGCACAGCTGTTGCTGAGCAAATTTTGTTTGAGCTGCTAAACCCAGCGTTGGCCAATGTTCACGGTATCGTTTTAATAAATACGCTGACTGCTGATTGTGTTGCGTTGCACGTACTAAAAAGTTGTCATTACTCAAGCCACTGTATAATCGCTCACTACTAAGCTGCGTTAATTGCCGATTAAAGGTGTGGAAAATATCACTGATTGACTGCATCGCGGGTGCTACAACTGTGCAATAGGTTTAGCTTGGTTTTGCTCGTACTCTTCGTACCATGTTTTAAAGCCCCAAGCAGCTACTATGGTGTAAAAAATAAATAGCGCGAGTGTCGGGTAATAGCCTTTTTCGTAATATAAATACATAGACGCGGCATCAATGACTATCCAATATAGCCAGTTTTCAAGTACTTTCTTAGCCACTAAGTAAGTGGTCACTACCGCAAAACAGGTTGTAAAGCTATCAAGGTAAGCAAAGTCAGCACGGGTATAATTGGTCATAAAGTATCCCACCGCTAACGACGCTAATGCCGTGGCTATGATCAGCGTGATGTGGCGATTCATCGACCATGAGGTAATACTCAATGCCCCGCTATTCGCTTTACCTTTTCGCCATACAAGCCAGCCATATACCGCCATATACATATAATAAAAATGCAGTAATGACTCCATTAATAGCGCACCATTCCAATACATTACGGTATAAATCAGGGTACTAAAAAAAGCGGCGGGCCAACACCATAGGCTTTCTTTTATGGCCAGTAATAAGTAAGCAAGCGACAGCCCTACCGCAATATATTCCCAATGCGACATCGCTGTAAAACCACTTAGTGTTTGTGTTAAAAAGTCCATAGTATGCGGTTACCGTATAGTATTGCTGTTATAGCATGCTTATTTAGGCGACAAATCGCCAGAAAGAAACTTACAAACAAAAATAGCTTTACCAAATTCTTCATACGAGCGTTTAATCTCGGTACTCAGCACCTGCATCACTAAATCGTAATCGCCAAAAATTTGCGTTGATAAGGTGTTAGTAATCACTTTTAACTCTTGGTACTCGTTGAGGCGGTCAATAAAGCCTTTTATAAACGGGATATAGTCTTGGTGTAGTGGGTATTTACTGATCTCTACCGTTAATTTCATTTTTTTACTCTTAATTTTAAGTTTAAAAAGTCATTCAATGGTGCGGCAATACAGTGTAAAATCACGGTAATACCACTGTAAATGAGCTTAATATGGCACGTAGAATAACCTACAAATTTAATAATCAACCACGCGAAATTAATTTCGCTAAAGATAAATACCACGACATGTATCAAGCGATTGCTGCTGCCGAGGGTATTGATCTGACAAACTATTTAAGTATGGTACAGCAAATAGAAATGACCTCTAAAGGCTCAGCTGCTGTACGTAACTTTCGTGATCAAGAATTTGCCCGTATGGGCTTTAGCGATATTTACTTTATTAAAGAGTAATATCGCTAACTAGCTAAGTTGCTTTAGCGCTGATACTGATAACTGACTCGCGGGGTTATATTACATAATAACTCGTAAGAAATAGTATCTGCGCATTGTGCTATTTCTTCTACCGCAAGTTCAGGTCCCCACATAACAACCTCATCACCAACTTTAACGTTATGTACATTGGCGCCGATATCCACGGTGATCATATCCATTGCCACACTACCGACAATGCCGTAGCGTTGATTATTAATCATCACCGGCGTGCCCGACTTTGCGTGGCGTGGATAGCCATCCCCGTACCCCATACCAACTACCGCTAATTGGGTAGGCGTATCACTTTGCCAGCGACCACCATAACCCACGGCTTCGTGAGCTGCTACTTGACGCACCGCAATTACCTTAGTGGTTAAGCGCATCACGGGTTTTAGCTGATAGCTTTGCCCTGTGGTGTTGAGCATTGGCGATACGCCATAAAGCATCAACCCTGGGCGTACCCAATCACCGTGGGCACTTGGCCACGCAATAATACCCGCCGAATTTGATAAGCAATGTGCTTGTGCAACGTTATCTGCGATGCGATTAAAGAGTGCGATTTGCTGCCGTGTTTTTTCGTTACTCACTTCATCAGCACAGGCAAAGTGAGTCATTAAATTAATGGTGTTACTGGCATTGGCCGTGCGTTGCAAGCGCCGATAAAACTCTTCAAATTGCTCAGGCGCAATGCCTAAGCGATGCATGCCGGTGTTTATTTTTAACCAGCAATTGATTGGCGCTTCAAGCTCGGCGTTTTCAAGTGCCGCTAATTGGTTTTCATCATGAATAATGGTTTGAAAGTTATTCGCCAGTAACACCGGTATATCGGCTTTATTAAACACCCCCTCAAGCAACACAATGGGTTTAGTGAGCCCGCCTGCACGCAGCGCCAAGGCTTCGTCAATCCGCGCCACGGCAAAGGCATCAGCATCATTTAAGTGCTGCGCAATGGTCACTAAACCATGCCCATAGGCATTGGCCTTTAATACCGCCATTACTTTGCTGTTCGGGGCAAAGCGTTTTACTTGCGCCAAATTATGCGCAAGTGCCGATAAGTTAATTTCAGCTATAGCTAGTCGCATCAGTATTCATCATCCACTGCGGGTCCCGCGTAATTATCAAAGCGAGAGTACTGTCCTTGGAAGGTTAAACGCACTTTACCAATTGGTCCGTTACGTTGTTTACCTATAATAATTTCAGCAATACCCTTATCGGTACTGTCTTCGTTGTATACTTCATCACGGTAAATAAACATGATTAAATCGGCGTCTTGCTCTATTGAGCCCGATTCACGTAAATCTGAGTTAATCGGTCGCTTATCAGCACGCTGCTCTAGAGTACGGTTAAGCTGCGATAGCGCAACCACTGGGCATTTTAATTCTTTTGCTAAGGCTTTTAGCGAGCGTGATATTTCGGCAATTTCTAGAGTACGGTTATCGGCTAAACTCGGCACCCGCATTAATTGTAAGTAATCGACCATGATCATGCTGATCCCGCCATGATCACGTGCAATCCGACGCGCACGAGAGCGCACATCGGTAGGCGTCAGCCCCGATGCATCATCCACATACATTTTGCCTTTTTCCATCAGCAAACCCATGGTGGATGAAAGTCGCGCCCAGTCGTCATCGTCTAGCTGGCCGGTACGCACTTTAGTTTGGTTTATGCGCCCAAGCGAGGCCAACATCCGCATCATAATTTGCTCTGAGGGCATCTCTAGTGAGTAAATCAGCACCGGTTTATCTTGAGTCATCGCTGCGTGCTCAGCTAAGTTCATCGCAAAAGTGGTTTTACCCATAGATGGACGCGCTGCCACAATAATTAAGTCTGACGGCTGTAAACCTGTGGTCATTTTATCGAGATCAGCATACCCGGTACTTACTCCGGTCACACCATCTTGCGGAGACTGATAAAGCTCTTCTATTTTATCGACGGTTTTTTCTAAAATATTGTGAATACTTTGCGGACCATCGCTACTTTTAGTGCGCTGCTCAGCAATTTTAAATACTTTACTTTCAGCAAAATCAAGTAAGTCGTGACTGGTGCGTCCTTCGGTATTAAAACCCGCCTCGGCAATTTCGTTCGCCACACCAATCATTTCACGCACCACGGCACGTTCGCGCACAATATTGGCATACGCATCAATATTGGCAGCACTGGGCGTATTTTTGGCTATTTCCGCTAAATAGGCAAAACCACCAATGCCAGCAAGTTGATTATTTTTTTCTAGGCTTTCAGAAATAGTGATCAAATCGATAGGATCGCCAATTTCAGCCAGCGTGGTCATGGCTTCAAAAATAAGCTTATGCGTGCGGGTATAAAAGTCCTGTGCAACCACTAATTCTGCAACACGGTCAAACGCTTGGTTATCAAGCATCAAGCCACCTAAAACAGATTGTTCAGCTTCTATTGAATGGGGAGGAACTTTAAGAGTATCGACTTGCTTATCTGATTTGGCCATAACTTCACAGTACTAATATTGAATGGCTCTATTCTATCTACTTGGGGGGGCTGTGCAAATAGCAAAGCAGGAAATCTTTTCCTGCTTTGTGTAATCATAGTAGCTAAAAGCGTTATTTAGTGCGCAGCTCGATACGCCCGCTAATAGTATCCATTTCTACATTTGCATCGCCGCCGTTTGCGCTAAACTCTAAATCACTCGCAGGACCATATTTAGCTTTACGTGCTTTATCGCTGGTAATTTTATTAATAATTTTACCATTGGCATGCGCTTTAATTTCAAACGTTGCAGATACACTGTCTGGAAAGTAAAAATCAGCATCGCCACTGACAGATTCAAAACGTACATCCGCGCCCTTTAATAATTCTTTAATGTACACTTCAGCTTCGCCATTCACTGTGTTAATACGTAAGTTTTTGATAGCCGATAACGTAAAGTCTATATCGCCATTTACGTTTTCAAGGCGTACATCATTTGCACTTGACGTTGATTCAATATCACCATTAACGGCGCTAAATCGTAGCTCACCACTTGATTGCTTATCGTTAATTTCACCATTTACGGTTTCAAATTGAATATTACCACTCAAATTTCGTGCATTTACGTCGCCATTAACTGTGGCCAATTTAATATTACCGGCAAGATCATCTACCGTAATTTCGCCGTTCACCACATCCACTTCAGCGCCGTTTTTAAGTGTTTTGGCGGTCACCGACACATTAACCCCTGCAAACTCTAAACGACTGCTTGTAGGCATAAATATAGTTAGCTTTGAGCCATCGCCACTATTACTCCAATTTGCTTTACGCGGCATTTTTACAATAAACTGGGTTTTATCGCCCGTTGTTTGTAGCTCATAACCTTCGGCGTTATCGTCAAGCTCACCCGTTACTTTGAATTTATTTTTAGTCCAACCAGTTATGTGTATATCTCCACGCTGGTTTTCAATAAATATAGTGCCGCCATTTGGCACATCTATTTGCTTATCAATGTTTTCTCCCGCAAATACTGCAAGTGGTAGTAAACTTAATCCAACTAATATCGCCTTCATGTCGTGCTCCTAAATTTGTTGCCAACGCGGTGCATGCACCTTGTTAATTAAATCGAGTTGTTGCTGATATATTTGCGCTAACATCGCTAACAGCGCTTGGTTTTGTGGCTCATTTTCAAGCGCTTGCTTAATCGCTTGCTCTGCCTCTTCGAGTTCTTGTAATTGTGCTTGCCAGTTTGTTGTAAGCGCATGCTGATCTTTGTATTGCACTAACAAGCGCTGCTTTTGCGATTTAAAATAATCACTTAATTGCACTACCTGACTTGGCTCATTTTTATTTATCAACAGCATTACACTAAGTAACGCAGCAGCACAGCAAGCGGCAATTGCGCTTAGCTTTGGCCAAATTGGTGCTGTATTGTCACTTTGCTTGGTGGTAACAAGAGCGCGTTCAATACCACTCCAAAGATCTTTATTGGGTGTTATACCTTGCTTTAAGCTATTTAAAGACTCATTTAAGTAGTCATCAAAATTTTGTTTACTCATCTTCGTACCACTCTTGTAATAACACTTTAGCGCGATGATAGTGCGACTTGCTTGACCCCACAGCCATGCCTAGTTGCTTGGCGATTTCTTCATGGCGATAACCTTCAATTGCATATAAAACAAATACCATACGAGCGCGCTCTGGTAGGCGAACGATTAGCTTATCTAACCCGTTTAAACCATTACAATTTTGAGCTGTTTGCTCGTCCATACCGCTTTGTTCAATGCTGATAACCTTATTTAGCCAGCGTTTGTGCTTACGTGCATAACTAATCGCAATATTATTTGCCACACTGTATAGCCAAGTAGAAAATTGCGAACGGCCGTCAAATTGGGCTATTTTATGCCACACCTGTACAAACACCTCTTGGGCTGCATCTTCTGCATGTGCCTCGTCGGCTAGTAAACGTAAACATAAAGCGTATACACGGTTTATGTGCAACTCATAAAGCTTACCGTAAGCGGCTTGGTCACCCGATTTAACACATTCAATCAGTGCAGCTTCGCACAATGGCGCTTGTTCGGGTTTAACGTGTAACATCCGCAATATCGCCTTTTAATTATTATTTAAGCTGTTAGTGTTTAAGTGTATTAATAAGTAAGACGTAATGACAGTTAGAAAAGGTTTAAATGAAATGAAAAAATAAATGCAGAAAAAGGACATGCGCTTAACGGAGTTTAATTAGCAACACCTCTAATAGATAATTGAGCTAAATTTAAGCCACAAAAAAGCCGCGCTAATAGCACGGCTTTTTGAGCTTAATTAAAAATTAAGCTTCAGCAATAACGATTACTTTAATAGTAGCTGTTACGTCTGAGTGTACTGCGATTGCAACGTCAAATTCGCCAGTCTCACGGATAGTACCTAGAGGTAAACGAACTTCTGATTTAGCAACTTCAACACCAACAGCTGAGATAGCGTCAGCGATGTCACGAGTACCGATTGAACCGAATAATTTACCTTCGTCACC
>NZ_JBFJHD010000073.1:0-14127 GCF_041613455.1 Pseudoalteromonas sp.
AGTTGTGGCTTAGTAGCATTAATTCACGTAGTGCCACTGAGAATTTAGCAAAATCATGGGTTTGTGATGTTCTAAATTCAGCCAACATTTGTTGCCAGCGTTGTAATAACACGTGTTGATCATCCATCCACTGCTCAATTTGGGCATTAACGTCTTTATCATCCCCTTCAAAACCGTTTAACACCACTTCTGAAAGGATACGTTGTTGCCAATCAAGCTCTTCACGGTACGATGCACGCGCTAATGCCTGCCAATGGTTAGCGACCGGTTGCTTAGTAATTTGCTCTAGGAACCAATGTAAGCCCATGCCTGCACCTAACTTGAAGTACGTATGCGACACCATGCCGATGCTACGTCCTGAGTTAGCAGCAATTTCCGCTAAATCCATCACTGAGAACAAGCTCGATAATGACACAACGCGATTGGCCAGTTCTGCCGGTACGCCTTTATTCGCTAATTCTTGCGCTTCTTGTACTAGGCGTGCACTTTCAACATCAACCATGTAGCTGTTTAAGTTAGCGCTTAAGTCGCTAAAGCTCGGCGCAAAGAACTCCAGTGTTTGTTCAATGGTTAGTGCCTTATTACGATGGCGTAAGAACCAACGGGTTACACGACGTACCGTACGACGCAACTGGTACAACATTTCAGTTTGCACTGCAGCCGGGATTTGGTTATCCAGCGCCACAATTTGCGCCCAAGTGTCACGCATTTGGAATAGTTCACTGGCAATCGAATAACACAGCGCAATTTCAGCTTCATTAGCACCGGTTTCTTCTTGCATGCGCACCATGAAGTTAAGACCCATGTCGTTAACAATACTGTTTGCTAACTTAGTTACAATGATCTCTTTACGCAGTGGGTGGTTATTCATCGCGTCGTTAAATTTCTCACGTAAAGGACGTGGGAACGAATTAACCAATAGCTGACGGTAATACGGGTTTTCGGTAATGTCGTCAGTTACTAGCGACTCTTTCAATACCATTTTTGCGTACGATACTAATACCGATAGCTCAGGGCGAGTTAGGTCTTTGCCGTCTGCCGCGCGCTCTGCTAATTCTTCATCGGTAGGAATAAACTCGATGGCACGGTTTAACTTGCCTTCTTTTTCCAGCGCATGAATAAAACGTATTTTTTCTTTTAGCGTTGAAGAGCCACGCCACTGCGTGATCGACAGTGTATGTGTTTGACGGTAACAATCGTTGAGTACCAATTTAGCCACTTCATCGGTCATCGCATACAGCAACTCATCACGTTGTTTACGTGTTAAATCGCCTGATGTCACTAAGCCATTAAGTAAAATTTTAATATTTACTTCGTTATCAGAACAGGTTACGCCACCTACGTTATCAATAAAGTCGGTATTGATACGGCCACCCTTAGCGGCAAATTCAATACGCCCTAACTGTGTCGCACCTAAGTTACCACCTTCACCAACAACTTTTGCACCCAGCTCACTGCCGTTGATACGCACTGCATCATTGGCGCGATCGCCCACATCGGCATCCGTTTCTTTAGCACTCTTAATATAAGTACCAATGCCGCCATTCCACAGTAAATCGAATTTCATCATCAGTGACGCTTTGATCAATTCACTGGGTGTCATAGTGGCTTTTTTAGTGCCTAACATTTTCTTCATTTCTGGGCTAAGCGTAATTGACTTAGCAGCACGTGAGAATACTCCACCGCCCTCAGAAATAAGATCTTTATTAAAGTCTTCCCACGACGAACGCGGTAAGTTAAATAACCGTTCACGCTCAGGGTAGGTAGCAGCCGCATCTGGATTTGGATCAACAAAAATATGCATGTGGTTAAAGGCAACCTGCAAACGAATATGCTTTGACAACAGCATACCGTTACCAAATACATCACCGGCCATGTCGCCCACTGCAACCACAGTGAAGTCAGTGCTCTGACAATCAATATCCATTTCGCGGAAGTGACGTTTTACTGACTCCCATGCGCCTCTTGCCGTGATGCCCATTTTCTTATGGTCATAACCAACCGAGCCACCCGATGCAAACGCATCACCTAGCCAAAAGTTATATTCGTTGGCAATGCCATTGGCAATATCTGAGAAGGTTGCGGTGCCTTTATCGGCAGCTACCACTAAATACGGGTCATCTTCGTCATGACGAGTAACATTGGTGGGGGCTACAATCGCGCCATCTACAATGTTATCAGTGATATCTAATAATGCGCTGATAAATATTTTATAGCACGCTTGGCCTTCTTTAATAAACGCGTCACGTTCACTTGGCAGCTGTTTACACACAAACCCACCTTTTGAGCCTACAGGCACAATCACTGAGTTTTTAACTTGTTGCGCTTTTACTAAGCCTAATACTTCAGTGCGGAAGTCTTCACGACGGTCTGACCAACGTAGGCCACCACGGGCCACTTTACCATAACGTAAATGCACACCCTCTACGCGCGGTGAGTAAACAAATATTTCAAACGCCGGAATGGGTAAAGGCACGTCGGGGATCAAGTTAGGTTGAATTTTAAACGACACATACGACTTGAACTGCCCTGCCGCATCTTTTTGGAAATAGTTAGTACGCAAGGTAGCCACTATCATATCAACGTACAAACGAATGATACGGTCATCATCAAGGTTCGCTACATTTTCCAGCTCTAAGTAAATGTCCGCCGCCAACTTCTCTAATGTTTTAGCACTGGCTGGGCTTTTAACTGAGAATTTTTTAGCAAATAAATTAACAATTTTTGCTGCAATATGTGGGTAGCTGGCAAACGTACCTTCAATATACGCTTGCGAGAACGTTACGCCAATTTGACGCATGTACTTAGCATAAGCACGTAAAATTGATGCTTCACGGCCCGTCAGGCCACCCATTAATACCAAGCGGTTAAAGCCATCATTTTCTAAACGATTGTTCCATACGCTGGTTAATGCAGCTCGAAAACGCGCCGACACTTTATCAAAATCGGCCATGCCTTTGCTGTCTATCAGCATTGAGAAGTCCATGATCCAGTTAATGTTACCATCGCTGGTTTTAACTGAATAAGGTGTTTCACCCACCACACGTAAACCAAAGTTTTCCAGCATCGGCATAACGTCAGATAAGTGAATAGGCTCATCTTTATGGAATAAGCTTAAACGCACCACATTGCTGTTTGCTTCTTCTTGTGGGCGATAAAATAGCATTTCTAGTTTGTTGTCATCGCTGAGCATTTCTAGCTTTTCGATATCAACCACAGCAGCACTCGGTAATACTTCGTCTTTGTACGAACGTGCAAAGGCGTGTGCGTATTTACGGTTTAATTCGTTGCCGCGTGCTTCGCCTGCCTGCTCTAATAAGGCAGATTGTAATTTATCTTCCCAGGTACGTGCCGCTTCAACTAAATTATTTTCAATGTCTTTCACTTTGTACTCAATATTATTATCTGTCACACGCACGGTATAGTGTGTTCGTGCCAATGTAGACTCAGAGAAGTAGGTGGTAAATTCAACTTTTTCGTCAGAATTAAATGCGTTTGCTAAAATGTTTTGTGTTTCATGACGCAGGGCAGTGTTATAACGCTCACGTGGCACATACACCATACATGAGAAAAAACGACCATAGGCATCTTTACGCACAAATAAGCGACACATATCCCGCTCTTGTACTTGTAACACGCCCATAGCTACTTCTAACAATTCGCTTTCGCTTGCTTGCACCAGCTCATCACGCGGGTATGTTTCTAACAGGTTTAGCACCGCTTTATACGCGTGCGTGCCTTTAGCAAAATCACACATTTGCATAATGCGATTAATTTTACTTTTTAGAACCGGCACATCGGCAGCACTATTGTTATAGAAGTTTGATGAAAATAACCCAATAAAACGGTCTTCACCAATTACATTGCCTTGGTCATCAAAACGTTTTACACCTACGTAGTCAATGTAAGCGGGGCGATGAACGCGCGAGATTGAATTGGTTTTAGTTAAAATCAGCAAATTACTGCTGCGCGCTTCTTGGCGGGCGACTTCGGGTAACTCAGAAAGTAATCGAGTGTGTTCAACGTTGGTGTTTTTCATTAAGCCAAGGCTAGTATCCATAACACCTTTTAACTCGTAATCACCTTGAATTGGCGATAGCTTATATTCACGATACCCCATTAAGGTAAAGTTATCTTTCACTAACCAATCTAAAAACTCGACGGTTTCGGCCAGTTCTGCGTCGTTTTTATCAGCGTGGCGTTTCGGTAAATCTTTACTTACCGCAATTAATTTTTCGCGAATAGGTTGCCAATCTTCTACCGCAACAGACACATCTATCAATACTGTTTCTAGCTCTTTTTTGAAAGACTCAATCACAGCTGAATCTGTTTGACGGTCAATTTCAATAAAGAATACGGTTTTAGTTGAGCTTGATTCTTGTTCTGCTTTTAGGCTAGATAAGCCCGAAATTTTATCGTTATCATCGCGTTGAATTTTTAACGGGGTATGCAGTAGTAAGTGAGAGGCAATATTTTCACGTGTCATGGCCATACGCACTGAATCAACTAAAAACGGCATGTCTTTAGCAATGATTTCAACAATTGTATGCGATGACTGCCAGCCATCTTTTGCCACTTCGGGGTTGAAAACGCGTATCACCGCGTTATCTGATATATTTTTTTCTAGCGAATTCCAAAGGCTAAGTGCAGCACCATATAAGTCACTGTCGTTACGATTTGCCAAATCCTCTTTAGACATATTGCTGTACAAGGCTCTGGCAAATTTTTCAACGAGTAACACATTATCAGCGCGAACTTTTTTCTGGATAAGCTTACAGACATTATCTAAGATAACCGAGGCTTGACCTTCATTTCGTGTCATTGTTTATTCCTTAAATCTATCACTGCTTAGTAGCAGAATATTTGTACAGCATTTATTAGCGTGGAGTCAGGCAAATTCTAACTCGTTTACAACTAATAAACAGCCTTTTCCGATGAAAACATTTAGCGCTTTTAAGCTATTTGGTCATCTATGCACAAATTTTAGATATAAATGGCCTTTACAGGCCATTTAGGAGCAAACTTATTCACTTTATTTCTTCTGGTCTGTCCAGAGCAAGCTGCCAATTGCTGGTAAAAGCAGCACTGCACCCAACATATTAACCAAAAACATGAAAGTCAGCAGAATTCCCATATCTACTTGGAATTTCAGATCGGAGAAAATCCAAGTACTGACGCCAATTGCAAGCGTAATACCGGTAAATAATACCGCGCTTCCGCGTTCAATTAATGCCTTACGGTATGCCAAACTTAACGGTACATTGTGCTTAAGCTGTCCCATCATCGATGACAAAATATAAATGCCGTAATCAACACCAATCCCCACCCCTAACGCAATCACGGGCAAAGTTGATACGGTTAAGCCAATTTCAAGCTGTACCATCAGCGCTTGCGCCAAAGTGGATACCACATACAGCGGTAACACCACCGCGACGGTGGCTTTTATGCTTCTAAAGCTTAGCAAACACAACACAATCACTGCGCCATATACATATAACATCATTGGTATTTGCGCTGCAGAAACCGATTCATTAGTCGCTGCCATCACCCCTACTGGGCCTGATGCTAATTTAAAGGCCAGTTGCTCGGTGCCTTCTTCTGCGGCAAATTGTTTTACGCTGGCAATAACACGGTCAATGGTTTGTGCTTTATGATCATCTAAAAATATCACCACCGGCATCACCGAACAATCGCCATTGAGTAACCCAGTACTGGTTTCTACCCGCGCCGTCGATTGCACTAAACTGGCACTGTTACGTGGTAACGTCTGCCATTTTAAATTACCTTCGTTATAGCCTGCATTCACTGACTGCGCTACCGAGCTTAAGCTTACCGCTGATTGCACCCCAGCTAAGTTCTCTACTTTATATTGAAAGCGACTAATGCGATCCATCACATCGTACTCAGTACACGCTGCCGGATACGCTTCGACAATCACTTTTAAAATATCTGACGAAATAGTGTATTTGTCCGATATTAAAAAGGTATCTTGGTTATAACGTGCATCTTGGTGTAACGAAGGGGCGCCCGCATGTAAGTCACCAATACGCATTTTATCAGCCTGCCAGTAGCCAAAGGCAAATAGCACTAACGTGACTGCAATAATAATTTTCGCTATTTTAGGATCGGTTGCTTTAACGAGTTGATTTTGAATAGCGTCGAACAGGTTCGGTTTATTGATATTTCCCGATTTAATATGCACGCTGTCTTCAAAGCGCATATACGATGCCCACACCGGCAACAAAATTAAATTAGTAAAAATAATCACCGCCACCCCTAAACTAGCGGTAATAGCGAGCTCTCTAATAATCCCTATATCAATAGTTAATAGCGTTAAAAAGCCCACGGTGTCGGATAATAACGCAATCCCACCCGGTACCAGTAATGTTCTAAAGCTCGATTCACAACAAAGGCGAGTACTGTTACCCTCGGCCACTTTTTTACCTATGGTGTTAATCATTTGCACACCATGGCTAACGCCAATGGCAAACACTAAAAATGGCACCAAAATTGACATAGGGTCTAGGCCAAAACCTAACGTGGATAATAAACCCAGTTGCCAAACCACGGCAATAAACGAACATACTATCGGTAGTATGGTCAGCTTTAAGCTGCCACAAAATAACCACACCATGATAAAGGTAAACGCAATGGCAATGGCAAAAAATAACACCACGCCTTTTGCGCCTTCTGCGATATCGCCAGCCATTTTCGCAAAACCTATGATATGTATGCTCACTTGATCGGTACTGAGTGGGCCACGTACTTCACTTTCTAGCTTTTCGGCAAAGGCTAAGGTATCGAGTTTTTCTTGGGTTTGCGGATCAGTTTCCAGTAATTGTGCGGTGACCATAGCACAGGAATAGTCGCTGGCAATCATGCGGCCAACCACTTTCGCTTTTTCGATGTTTTCTTTAACCACGCCTAAGCCGCGCTTATCTGCTGTAAAGTTAGCTGGAATGATTGGCCCACCGGCAAAACCATCTTCAACCACTTCAACAAAGCGGGCACTTGGAGAAAAAATTGAGTTAACTAACGGGCGGTTTACCCCGGGAATAAAGTACAGCTGATCATGAACCGCTTTAAGTTGGGTAAAAAATTCCGGATTAAAAATATCGCCGCTGTCATCACACACCGAGATTAAAATACTATTCGCGCCACCAAATTGCTTTTCATGCTTGGTGTACACTTTCATATAGTCGTGGTTTAACGGAATATTTTTATTAAACGACGCATCAAGTTGAATTTGCGTTGCTTTAAAAACCAATAAACAGGTAATAACTGCAAAACTCAGCAACATTATTAAACGGTGTCTAAAAACCGTTTTTTCGATTAAGTCTAAAAAATTATGCATTAAGGGGTCAACTCCTTCACTTTAATGCCATCTTCTGTGGCCATGATCAGGCGATTACCCATGATCACCGCATCCAAAATTGCTTTACCATCGGCTAATTGTTCGTATGACAACTGCCCTGCTTTTAAATGAAAAATGACGCCACTATTGGCAAGCATCAACCATTGATCGTTTTTGTAATTAATAATGCTATTAACCGTTGCTGTTTTATCATTTGCTAATGGTTGCCAAAACGCTTCACCATGTTGGCGGGTAAACACGTTACCGCGAAGACCGGCGACAATCTCTTGCTGAGCGTTGCTATTAAAGGCAAAAAATGAGCCGGGGTAGATTTCTTCAACACGCTGCCATGTCTTCCCCGCATCGCTACTTTTTGCCATTAGGCCCATTTCGCCTACTAACATTAACCCTGCTGCTGTTTGTTCTATGCGATTGAAATGCGGCAAAATTGAAGCGGTTTCTGCTGCATATCCTTGTGGATCATGCTGTTTTAAGTCGTTTAAATAGTCTCTGTCTTCGCTAAATAATAACGAGTCTAAAAAGCGTTTTTGCCAATGTTTACCGCCATCGCTGGTTTGGTAAAACATGCCATAAGCGCCCACTGCGTAACCGTTTAAAGTATCTTTAAATAAGATATCTAAACAGGGTTTATCTACTTCTGGCATAGCCTGCTGTAGCTGCCATGTGGAGCCACCGTCGGTGGTGTTTATGATGGTGGCGTCATGACCACAGGCCCAACCGTTTTTGTCGTCAGTAAAATCAACGGCCGTTAATAGTACTTGGGTAGGGACTGATGCAGCTTGTTGCCAATCAATGCCATTGGTGCTGCTTATCACGGTACCGTGTTTACCAACCGCGACAAACCCTGCTGAGGTTTCAGTTATATCAGTCAGTAACGTTTTATCGGCGTTTATTGCACTAA
Source organism: Pseudoalteromonas sp. (assembly GCF_041613455.1). GTDB lineage: Bacteria > Pseudomonadota > Gammaproteobacteria > Enterobacterales > Alteromonadaceae > Pseudoalteromonas. Next base: position 8,277 of record NZ_JBFJHD010000073.1, read on the forward strand.
TAGCGTATTGCGGATCATCTTGTGCGACACTCGCACCACTAAGGATCAGGCTGGCATATACCAAATACTTCATAAATTTAATCGCCTTGAACTGAGGAATTGTTTGTCTAGATCGGTGAGGAACGTCCTGCGCGTCAAAGGACAAACGCGATTTGAAAGGAAAAGGCACCTAACGCTTGGTTAGGTGCCTGTGTTTAACTATCTACCTTCACGGCGTAATGCACTAGAGGTAAACTCGTTGTCATTAAATGACTTAGAAAAATCATACATTTTATGTTGATTGTCTAACCCAATTGCCAAGTAACGGCGCGAGTTTAAGTCATGATAAACCTCTAAGGTACTCCACTGAGTAGGTACTTCGTAGTAGTTAAGGCCATACGCCATCGCTACACGGTAAAGTTGGTCGCGGTTATCATAAATATCGGTAACTTGTACTTGCCAGCTATCTTCATCGATATAAAACACACGTTTTTTATAAATATGGCGCGTGTCATCTTTTAAGTTAGCTTCCACCACCCATACACGGTGTTTTTCGTAACGGGTATGCTCGGGATTAATATGCCCTGCCATTAGGATGTCGTCATAACTTAATTTGTCACTGTGCAGCTTGTAGCTATTATATGGAATATACAGCTCTTGCTTACCTTTTAGTGTCCATGTGTAACGGTTTGGTGAACCGTTAAACATATCAAAGTCATCGGTGGTACGTAAGCTATCCGCTGCAGTGCCCGGTGCATCATAGGCCACATTCGGCGCACGACGTACACGGCGTTGACCACTGTTGTATGTCCATGCTTGGCGCGGGGTTAAAATTTGGTCCATGGTTTCATGTACCAATAGCGCAGTACCGGCTAAGCGTGCAGGCTCAGTGACCTTTTGTTTAAACTTAAACAAAATATTTGAGTCTTGTAGCTGTGCCGGGGTTGCACTCGGATCAGAATATTTAACTAATAATTGCTCATCAAAGCCTACATAGTTATACGAGCCCGATGCTGTCGGCGCAGCTTGTCCACCAAAGCGTTCAATTGACTGCCCACGATAGCGCAACAAGTGGTTCCAAATCGCTTCCAAACCGGTTTTAGGAATAGGAAATGGAATACCAATAGCGGTATTTTTAATGCCGTTTCCGCCTTCGATTAGCTCCGCTGTAGAAGCAAATTGCTTCGTCGCATCGTACACAAATTGCGGATACGACGCAGAGCGGCGTGTTTGGTAAACCGGCATTTTAAAAGTATCTGGGTAGGCTTCAAATAACGCGATTTGCCCTGGAGTTAGATTCGCTTTATATTTTTCAAGGTTGCTTTTATCAATTGTAAACAACACTTTATCTTTATTAAACGGATCTAAGTGGTGCATGCCAGGTTCATAACCTGCAGGCGCCGCAGTAATGCCACCATTCCACGCAGGGATAGAGCCATCCGCATTAGCGGCTTTTTCAGCGCCAAGTGGAGTTAAGTCAGCCCCCAAGCGTGCCGCTTCTTCACTGCTAATTTTAGCCAGTGTGGCGTGGCTTGCAAACAAGCTACAAAATGCAGTAGCGATGAGGGTAGGCTTTTTAAACATCATAATATTACCCCTAGATAGAATATTTTAAGTTAAATGAAATGTAATCGCGGTCAGAGAAGGTATTAATGTCGCCACCACCCCAAAATGAGTTATAGCTAACATCTAATGACCACGCATTTTGATAGTTAAAGTTCATGGTTGCCCCTAACGATTTACGATCTTCAATAAATAAGAACATCGGATCCGGCGTATTACCATTTACGTCATGAGAAAACACAAAACGCGGTGAAAAGTTAATGCCGTTGTAGAGGTTGTAGTAATCACCTTTGGCAATTAAGCGATAGCCCCACGACGTTGCCGTAGCAAACTGCTTTTGCTCTGGGCCATTAGATAACGCCATGTGAAGTGCTGAGTAATCAGAGCTACCTGGACCTTTCATTATGCCACTTCGGCCAGTACCCGAAACGTTTAAGCGCATTTCATCGTACTCTGGCATGCTGTGAATACGCACTCCACCCACTTCACCAACCACGGCCCAACTATCGGCGCCCAGCGATGGGCCAAATAAGTGGGTAGCGGTAAATTGTAGCTGGCTGGTATTACGTTCAATATAGCCTTTTGCTAATTCGCCCGGCCCTACCACACTAATATCATTGCCTTGGCTCATTTGTGAGATACCTGCAAATTCAGGGCGTAAACCTGCCAGTGCTAATTGCTCAGGCATAGCTGCATAAAGTAGCTCTACGTCATCAATTTGCAGTGGCTCATCTTCTCGAAAAGTAAATTCACCGGCGAATGCCGTTTCACCGAGTGAGGTGTTAAAGCTTAAACCGTACAGTTTAATATCTTCTGGGTATTCATTTTTAGCTAAAGAAAACGCTTTTAAGTTATGAATGTTGTCTTCAGTGATTTCAGTGGTTGAAATCATCGCTAAATCTTGTGCCAGTGAAGCTTGGGTAAAGTTAGATACACGACCCGATACTAACGGGCGGCGACTATGATAGTTAACATGATAAAATGCCACTTCAGTGTCGTTAAACTCAGGTAAAAATACCCCTAAACGTAAACCGTATTGACCGCCATCTTCTGGCTCAACTTTGCCCTCATCGCCTTTGCCTTTTAACGCCACTTTAGTCGGGTACGCTAAATACATTTGCGCTAGCAATGCTTGACCTTGTGCACTTGAGGGATCGATCCCCTGTGCCGCAGCCACTTGCGCATACGTTGCTGTGAGGTTATTTAAGCTGTTGGTTAAAAATTCTAAATCGATATCGGGATTTGAGGTAAAGCCTAACTGCACGTTTTGTTTATAACCATTGTCAGAGGCAAAATCATTGGTTGAAAAATAAGTCCCTGTTGCAGGTAACCGTGTTTCATGCCATTGATACTGATAAAAGCCTTCTAAGGTCACGTCATCGGTAATGCCTAATGACGCCCATAACATGCCTACCGGAATAAACGCTTCTTTAAGCTCTGCACCGGGTGCTTTTAAGCGGTCAATATCAACGGGGTTAACGTTAATACCGTGCGAAATAAGTGTACTTTCGCCCCAGTTAATAACTTGTTGACCAACACGCACCGAGAGTGGGTTTTGTCCGTCATTTAAGTCAAAATTTGCCCATACAAACGCATCGAGTAAGCGAATATCCGCACAGCTTTGTTTTTTAGTGTCTTTATCGTCGCACGGATCAACGCTATTGCCCGAGGTCGGGTTAACATAAGCACGATCGCCATCCATTAATTCAAAATCATAAAAATACATAAAGCGCGTAAACAAGCCGTAGTTATCTTTATTGATTGATAAATCGTGGGTGCCTTTTAATAGTTTTGAAAACGAGTCACCACTATCAAAGTTTAAATCGCCTGCATCACCATTATTTGAGTATGAACCTGGTTGTGCCCACACATCTTGAGATGAGTAAATTGTATTACCCGTGGCAGGGTTGTAACCCGTCCAATCGAATGAAGGGTGGTTACTTTTACCGATTAAGCCAAAGTCTCTGTCTTCAACGCGAATACTTTGTCCATAAGAAAAAGTGGAGTCGAAAGTAATATCAAAACCTCCCGCCTCAAATACAGCAGCATTTGCAGACACTGCAGTTAACCCTATGCTAGCGGCTGCTAAACCGATAGCGATTTTGTTTTTAACAAAAAGCGATCTTCTTATCATTTTGGTTTCCCCCTGTCGCGGGTCATTTTGTGTGATCAAGTTATTGTTTTTAGTGTAATCGTAACGATAGAAGTGAATTAATTAAATTACAAACACCGTGCTTCAATCTATCATAATCTTTATCTACTCAGTGACGTTTACGTATTGGTAAGACGTCATACCAGTAATTTATACACGTTATTTAACAATAGGACAAATCGAAATTAACAAAAAGGCAATATTTATCTCTATCTATAACATATAAACAAATAGTTAAGCTACTCGTTCTAGACGGATAAACTGATTTTCGAGGGTAACTAACAACCTAAAGCGCCCTCTTATTCCCAAGCTGGAAATAAAAGGCCGTAGGTGGTTTGCGGTAAAACGTATTGTCTTACCGCTGTCGTCAATGACTTGCACAGCGCTATAACGACCATGGTAATAATCCATACATTCGTTATAGCTTAAGTTTAATCTAAAATAGTGTTCATTCATTGGTTAACTTAGCTTAGCGCTTTTTCAACCTTTTCATAGAGATCATCACTGAGACCTGCAAGGCTTGCCAAGCGCTCTAATTGTGTTTTCATTGCTTTAGAGCGTACATCATCATAACGCTTCCATGCCATAAATGGTGTGAGCATCCGCGATGCATTTTGTGGGTTTATGCTATTGAGTTTGATCAGTAAGTCACCTAACAATTTATAGCCTTGACCATCACGGCGGTGAAACTGTGCAATATTAAAGTGGCTAAAGCTGCCCATTAACGCACGAACCCGGTTAGGGTTGGCAAAATCAAAACACGGATGCTGGTAGAGTGCTTTAATATTTGCAATGGCATCATCACTCGACTGCATCGCTTGCAGTGCAAACCATTTATCCATTACCAGCACATCATGACGCCATTGACTGTCAAAATGATTTAACAAGCTATCGCTTAGTGGATGACTCGCTTTAATAACCGCACTCAATGCCCCTAACACATTGGTCATATTAGTAGAACTTGCTGCTGCAGTAATAAGTGCTGTCCCTTGCTCGCTGTCTGTTTTAGCTAAATAATGCAAACACTGTTGCTTTAACGCCCGCACAGCGACGGCCTCTGCCTGCACACTGCCATCATCCACTAATGCGTGGTAGCAATCGAGCAACTCATTGTGAAGCGCATCAGCAATTTGTTGTTCAAACTGGTTGCTAATACGAATAATGTCATCAACAGGAATAACGTCAAATTCGGCAGCTAAGGTATCAAAACTAGGCAGTTTTAACAGCTCGGCAATTAACGCTAAATCACCTTCTCTAGTTGTGATCAACACCCGCAATGCGGCTAAGGTAGCATCGCTTAATGGGTTATTTGTTGCCGTGGTTATATTGTGTTTAATCGCATTAATGAATAATTGCTGTTGTGCATCCCAACGTGAAAAATCACTACGCGCAAAACGCATGATATGCAATAAATTCGGCTCCGTAATTTGTTGCTTTAAAATACACGGGGCAGAAAAATCTTCCAGTAACACAGCAACAGGTTCGCTACTAATACCATCAAAGTGAAAAGTTTGCGTTGTTTGCGTAACATCAAGTACCTGCTCAACCGGCTCGCCGTTATATTGCAGTGCAATGCTATTACCTTCGGGGTCTAATAGCTCTATGGCAAACGGAATATGTAACGTAGCGTTGTTAGGCTGGTTAACTGGTGGCAGCTGCTCTATCGTCAAACTATACCTTTGCGTAGCTGCATCATACGTTTGCAGCGCAGTTAAACGCGGCGTACCCGATTGACTATACCAGCGTTTAAATTGCGTTAAGTCAATATTTGAAGCATCACTCATGGCACTAACAAAGTCGTCGCAGGTAACCGCTTGGCCGTCATGACGCTGAAAATATAATGCCATACCCTGCTGAAACTTTTCTTCGCCTAATAAGGTGTGCATCATACGAATAACTTCCGCGCCTTTATCATACACGGTCACGGTATAAAAGTTATTCATTTCGATCACTTGCTCGGGACGTATCGGGTGCGCCATCGGGCCGGCGTCTTCACTAAACTGATGGGTACGCATTACTTTAACCGCATCAATTCGATTTAACGCACGCGAGCCTAAATCGCTACTGAATTCTTGATCTCTAAATACCGTTAAGCCTTCTTTTAACGACAATTGAAACCAATCTCGACAGGTTACGCGGTTACCGGTCCAGTTATGA
>NZ_JBFJHD010000074.1:0-13451 GCF_041613455.1 Pseudoalteromonas sp.
CCCAGTAATGGCAGTAAATTTACTTTTGCTTAGCTCTTTTATAAAGCCTGGCATATCACGTGGGTTTGTGATCAGTATGTTTAAGCCACCGTATTTCATAAAGGTAAGACAGTTAGCGGTTAACGCAAAAATATGGTAGAGCGGTAACGCGGTTACCACCACTTCTTTACCGCGATCCAGCACCGGATCTAAACAGCCCGATACCTGTTCAAGGTTACCCACTAAATTACCATGGCTTAGCATCGCCCCTTTAGACACCCCGGTGGTACCGCCGGTGTATTGTAAAAACGCTAAGTCAGTTAAATTAACATCAGGGCGAGTATAGGCGTTGCTGTCTGCGGTTAACAAATCACAAAAACTTATCGGGTTAGGCAAATTGTAGCTTGGCACCATTTTTTTAATGTATTTAACTACAAAGTTGACCAGATGCTTTTTCACACCGCCCATCATGTCACCTACTTGAGTAACCACAATATGTTTAACATCGGTATGCGGGAGTGCTTTTTCGAGTGTGTCGGCAAAGTTTGCCAAGATAAATATTGCCACGCTGTCTGAGTCTTTAAGTTGGTGCTCAAGCTCACGCACAGTATAAAGTGGGTTCACATTCACAACCACACAGCCGGAACGTAAAATACCTAAAATAGAGATGGGCGTTTGTAACAAGTTCGGCATCATTACAGCCACTTTGTCACCTTTTTTCAGGCCTAAATCATTTTGAATATAAGACGCAACTTGTTTAGTAGCCGTATCAATTTCATCATAAGACAAGGTTTTACCCATATTAGTAAATGCAGGTAAATCTTTGTAATCAGAAAAACTTTTTTCAAACACTTCGAGTAATGACGCGTAATGCTCAGGATCGATTGTTTCAGGCGTACCTTCTGGGTAGCGCTTAAGCCAGATTTTTTCCACTCTTAGCCCCTGTTTATAGTTATATTTTTATTAACCTTAATCTAAGTAAGGCACTTTGACAATTGAGCAAATACTCTAATGTTAGAATAATCCCACATTTAACCGCAATATACAATTAACCCCCGCTATTTTGCACTATAAATGACTGAACCTGTTCAAAACAGTGCTTACTGCTCTGCATATGGCAGTGGTGCCCGCCTTCAACCCTCGCAACGCTTAAGTTATTGTAATAGTTAGCATACTTTTTTAGATTATCAGTTACAAATTGATAACCTTGGTTGCCTATTATTAACTGACACGGCGCGATTAAATCTTTTATTGCAGCAATACATTGCGCCTCATCAAAGCGAAAACCAGAGTGATTTTTAAGCTTGGGGTCGGTCGTTAACGCAAAACCGCCCTCAACTGCGGTAATATTACGCGCCATTAAGGTGCTAATATGTGCGTCAGTTAAATCGCTAGTCTGTGCACGCGCGGCATAAATCTGCTGTTTAGATTGATAAACCCGCGTTTTTTTTGTTTTTACTCGCGCACGATTTAACACCGCACTTTTTAATTGCTGACACACCTCGGCGCTGGGTGTAGTGACACAGCCAATGCCTTCTATAAAGGTAACCGACTTAACGTAGTCACTAAAACAACTGGCGAATAAACCCGCCACCATAGCCCCCATAGAGTGCCCCACTAGGTGCACTTTTTTTACCCCCAATGCATTAATAAATTGAAATACATCGTCTATGTAATCAACAAAGTAATAATGCGCATCGGGGCTGCGCCATGAGGTTAACCCATGCCCGGCAAAGTCAAGGCAATACCAAGTTTGCGCTGACTGCTGCTGTGCAAGCATAGGCATAAAACTGCCACTATTGTCGAGCCAGCCATGAAGGGCAATCACCACTTCATCGCCACTACCGGTTTTTAAGCCATGTATATTTAAATGTTCGAGTTGTATATTGAATGGCTGCATACTTTTGTTCCTTACCTTTAGCCTGCTGTTACCACAAATCGATTGGCTAATATTCAGCTATCAATTACGCGCAAGCACACTGTAAGCTAAACGTGTTGCGGTTGCCAACACAATGCACACGTAGCTCACGTATTGAGTGTATTTATTGATTTTAATAACAGCGCAATACAGCGCACTAAGGCTAAACGCGTCGGCGCTAATACCGCAACTAATACCGCAAAGATTAGGCGCCGTGTTTTTAGCTTAGTGATTCATCGCGATTAATTTATTTATCATCTTAACTGTATACAATGGGCTAAGTGATTAAATAGGTACACGTATAATGGGACAATAATGAAAAAACAATTTAGTTTAATGGCACTTTTACTCGCAACATCCAGCGCTTATGCCGAGCAAGCAGCGAAAAATATAATATACATGATTGGCGATGGTATGGGGCCCGCCTACACCACTGCGTATCGCTATTTTAAAGACGATGCAAGTACTAAAGAGATTGAAAGCACTGTTTTTGATAGTATTCTCACCGGCATGGCACACACCTACCCTGACGATCACACCTATGTCACCGACAGCGCTGCCAGCGCCACCGCATTAAGCAGCGGGCAAAAAAGCTATAACGGCGCTATCGCCGTAGATACAGCCAAGCAGCCTGTTAACACTATGCTAGAAATAGCCAAACAACGCGGCATGACCACCGCCTTGGTCGCCACCTCGCAAATTAATCACGCCACCCCCGCTAGTTTTGCCGCGCATAATGAATCGCGTAAAAACTACGATGCCATTGCCAATGACTATATTGATAATAAAATTAATGGCAAATTACCGGTCGATTTACTGCTAGGCGGTGGCACGCACTATTTTATTCGTGAAGATCGCGACTTGGTGGCTGAGTTTAAAGCGGCTGGGTATCAATACGGCGACGACATTAGCCACTTAGCAGAGATCACTCAGTTACCGGCGATTGGCTTATACGCCCCTAAAGCGCTACCCTTTGCATTAGATAAAAACCCTACGCGGTTAACACAGCTTACCGCCAAAGCCTTTGAATTATTAACCAAAAGCAATGACACTGGTTTTTTTGTGATGATCGAAGGCAGCCAAATTGATTGGTGTGGTCACGCTAACGATATCGCCTGCGCAATGGCGGAAATGGATGATTTTGCACACTCTGTTACGCTCGCGAAACAGTATGTAGATGCCAACCCCGATACCATTTTAGTGGTGACTGCTGACCATTCAACGGGTGGCCTAACCTTAGGTGCCCACGGCCAATATAAGTGGGACACAGAGGTGGTGAAAGGCATCAAAGCCAGTGCGTCAAAATTAACTCAGCTGTTAATGGCGGCATCCGACTTAGCGCCGGTTTGGGCTGCGCATAGCAGTATTGAGTTTACCGTGGAAAATAAAATTAAACTCGAACAAGCAAAAAAAATGGGCGAGAAAACGTTAAATTTAGCAGTGAAAGATATTATTAATACCGCCAGTTTTACCGGCTGGACGACGGGTGGACATACCGCGGTTGATGTACAAGTATTTGCCTATGGTAAAGGCAGCGAACAATTTATTGGCTCACAAAACAATACCGAGATAGCCGATAAGTTAATTAACGTTATCAACAACTAGCTCTGCTATTGCAGTTATCGCGGTAAAACTTAACAGCGTTTTAGCTTACAGTCATTGTTATCAGCTTTTTGCCGCACAGCCTACACAAAACAATATTAATCACAAAGCCCGCTTTGATAGTCGGGCTTTTTTTGCGGTCAATATAACGCCCAATACATAACTAAAGTGCAAGAAAAAGCCCAGTATATAATTGTGTTATATACTGGGCTTTAAAAACAGTAACTATTGCACTTGTTAGGCGTAAATATCAACACCAATTAAGTCTTGCACTGCGGCGCGACGTTCTAAATTAGCAAACTCTGTATAGGTAGAAATCGCCTTACTAACCTTAGCACTAGGTTGGTCGTAAATAGTTTGGCTATACTGCGTATTTTGCGCATTGCTTTGAAAAAACTGCTGTGCCAGTACCTGCCCTTCACGGCTGTTTTTTACATAGTCGTTTGCTGTTTTTTGCGCGTCAGGAGCTGCTAACAACCCTTGGGGTTTGTTAGTTACACTGTGTGTAGCGGTTATTTTGCCGGGAATATCGCCGGTAAAAAATCCGGAACCAATAGGCAGCGTCATTACGCACCTCCAACCTTAAAACATAATTAAAATTATGATTTAAAAACAATCAATTTGCAAATACTGGCAATATAAATCTCTACTCACGTCCTGGTAGCTTTTTCCAGGTAACGGTGTCACGTACGTATTTAGGTTGCGCGTCACTGGCTTTCACGCCATTGCCTGCTAAATAGTGTGCGTCAACAATGGCTAACATAAAGCGCGCATCAGGGAGCGTTATGTTCGTATCTATCACCAGATTGTCGTAGTCATGGAGTGTGTCTGGGTAGCTTTTAAACCCCGTGCCCACGCCAACCGCAGCCTGACTGAGATCACTAATATGCTGTTTATTCAATAACTCAGGTTTAATCACACACTCATCACCCTGCAACTGCATAAGGCCATTATGTGCCTGATAATGAGCGAAATAAATTTCCCCCATACGCGCATCTATACTTGAGTAAACACTGTTGTGGCCATGCTGCTCCAAGGCTTGTTGCGCCATGATAGCAAGTGTTGACACTCCCACTAAGGGTAAATTACACGAATACCCCAGCCCTTGCGCTATAGCGACACTGATCCGCACACCGGTAAAACTGCCAGGACCTTGGCCAAACCCTATTACGTCTAAGTCTTTTAATTTACAGTTCGCTTTACTTAACAGTGTGTCTACTAATGGCAGTATTTTTTGACTGTGCTGCTGCGGACACTCTTCAAAATGATGAAATGTTTGGCCCTGATAATGCAGTACAATTGACAGTGCTTCCGTTGAAGCATCAAGGGCAAGAATATTACTTTTGATCATTTGATTACTCTAATTAATTTGTTGTAAAAATTTATTGGCATCTTCTAAGCTCCGCGTGCGACGCATTGGCGGTAAGCTTTTTAAAAATACTTGCCCATATTGGCGTGTCACTAAGCGGTTATCGCATATTACTAGTACGCCTTTGTCTTTGCTGTCACGTATTAAGCGCCCCACGCCTTGCTTGAGTGCTATCACCGCTTGCGGTAATTGAATATGTGCAAACGGGTCTTTACCTTGCATTTGGCAGTCTTGCATTTTCGCTTGCAGTAACGGATCGTCGGGCGCAGCAAAGGGTAATTTATCAATAATAACACAACTAAGTGTGCTACCTCGTACATCGACCCCCTCCCAAAACGAAGCCGTGCCTAACAGCACCGCATTACCATGGCGGGTAAACTTTTCGAGTATAATACGTTTCGACATTTGCCCTTGCATGTATACCGGGTAATCGATTTGCGTGGTTAAGCCTTCGGCTACCAAGTGCATCATACGATAACTGGTAAATAGTACAAAGCATCGCCCTTGCGCCGACTTTATCAGCTCAAGCGTTAATTTAACAATCGCATGGGGCATATTATCGGCATGCGACTCAGGAAGATAACGCGGTAAACATAATAATGCTTGATTAGGGTAATCAAACGGGCTATCCACCATCATGCTTTGCTTTGGCGTTAACCCTAAGCTGGCATTAAAATGGGCTAAATTATTATCCACTGATAAGGTGGCCGAGGTAAACACAAACCCAGCCGCGCTATCTTGCATCATTTGCGCAAATTTAGCTGAAATATTAAGTGGTGTGATGTTGATGGTTAAAAAGCGACGTGTTGTTTCGTACCAATAACTAAACCCGGTTTGTGCGGTATCAAATACTCGCTCTAACTGGCCTTTAAATGCCAGTGTACGCTCAAACGGGTGTTCAATTTTATCACTTCTCTCTAAACACAACTTTAATACTTGATACACAAAATCGAGATCACTGATCACACGGTGCAATGCGGCGCATATCTGTTTATCGCTGAGTTTTTCTCGCCAATCACCGCGACTACCATCAATTCCAAACTGTAAGCGTAAGTCGGCCACACTGGTTTCAAGCTTATTTAAGCTTTTGCCAAGCTGTAACATGTCAGGAATTTCGGCGCGATAGATAGCGCGTAGGTCGTTAATCAAATCCACCAGCTTTTTTGTACTCACGCTTTCACCAAAATAATCACTGGCAATTTCACTTAACTGGTGCGCTTCATCAAAAATATAGGCATCTGCTTTAGGCATTAACTCGGCAAAACCACTTTCTTTTACTGCCATATCAGCAAAAAATAAATGGTGGTTGATCACCACAATATCAGCCTCTGCCGCCGTTAAACGCGCCTTACGTATATAACAGTCTTGGAAGTCTGGGCACTCTTTACCTAAGCAATTATCTGCCGTTGAATTTACATAAGGTAATACCTTGGCATCGTCTTCAATCCCCACACAGTCGGCTAAGTCGCCCGACTGCGTTTCACTGGCAAACTTAGCCACCATCGCTAATTGATGCATTACGTCGGGGTCGTCTGTGGGTACGTGCGCCACGTGCTGGTTAAGGCGATAAGTGCATAAATAGTTTGCACGCCCTTTTAGTAGCGCTGTTTTTTTAGCCGCACCAAGTGCTTTCACTAATTGCGGCAAGTCGCGATGATAAAGCTGTTCTTGTAAGGCTTTAGAGCCAGTAGAAATAATAGTGCGGCCTTTCGATTTAAGCGCCGGTGCCAAATAAGCAAACGTTTTACCGGTGCCGGTACCCGCCTCGACCACTAACTGAGAGCTGTTTTTTAGGGCATCTGCAACCGCCACGGCCATATCGATTTGCGGCTGGCGTGGGGTATACCCCTTTAAGGATAATGCTAACGGCCCGGTTGCACTGAACAGCTGTTTGATAATATCAATCACTTTACAAGAAATAGTAGCGGGATTTTACGTAAGCGAGGCAACAAGGGCAAGCGAATACAAAAGCTAAGAGATAAATAACTATCGCTGAATTTTTTTGTCGCTCAATTTGATAGTAAGCGCAGTGCGCTTTGGCACACGCCATAGGTAATAAATGATAAACGCCTGCTTATTTATGCCCATGTATCTAAGTGTGTTTCCGCCTCTTGGTCGGCTTCGCTACTGGGGGTGTTATCACGGTGATCTTCAATTGCTAAGCGTTTTTGCTTTTTTTCTAATTCACGTTTTTTACGTTCTTCAAGCTGCACTTTATCTGATCGGGTACTTTTACTTACCCCAGCAATATGAAAAGCGCCTTTAGGTTCAAGTGTTAATCGCGTTATTTGCCCTAAATAAGGGATCATAATATCCATCACTACTTCCTTCACATAATTCTGCGATTATTTATCACGCAATAGCGCACAATAAATAATCAATCATACACTGTTAGTATAGTCTGCTCTGGCCAATATTAGCGGCAGTTATAAGATATTCTTTAATTATGAAAAAAAGTGCTTGCCAGAATGTAAACGAATATGTTTTTATGAATGCGAAATTTAAATAAACCACATAGCAACTGCCCGTTATTAACGTGCCGTTTAATAGGAAAAAATAATGCGCTTTAACCTGACATCAATGCATCACCATCATTCATCGGAATAACCTGTCAGGTATTTCGCTGAGAGGTTATTCCTAAAAGGAACCTCTAGCGATTGATAAAATATTGATTCATTTTTCGCCCCGAGGTTCCGCCTCGGGGCTTTTTAGTTTTTAATTTAAAGGAAAATGAACAATGAATAACAGCACTCGTCTACGTATCGCCATCCAAAAAGGCGGCCGCCTATCTAAAGATTGCCAAGAGCTATTAAAACAACTGGGCATTAAACTTAACCTGCGTGAACAACGCTTGATCGCGCACTCTACCAATATGCCAATAGACGTACTACGGGTGCGCGATGACGATATCCCTGGTTTAGTCATGGAAGGGGTGTGTGATTTAGGCATAGTGGGTGAAAACGTGTTAGTAGAAGTGCAAGCTGAACGCGAGCGCCTCGGCGTGCCAAGCGACGTAACCAAGTTAGCTAAATTAGACTTCGGGTTTTGTCGTTTAGCACTGGCGTGGCCTCAAGAGCTTGGCCAGCAAGATAAAAGTTGGTTTGAAGGCAAACGCATTGCCACCACCTACCCTGAAATTTTAAAGCAGTATTTAAAGCGTGAAGGCATTAACGCCAGCACCGTGATGCTCACCGGCTCTGTTGAAGTTGCTCCTCGCGCAGGGTTAGCGGATGCAATTTGTGATTTAGTATCTACCGGCGCCACGCTTGAAGCCAATGGCTTAATGCAAGGCGATACCATCTTAGAGTCAAATGCTTGTTTAATTCAAAATAAAGATTTACAAAATAGCGATAAGCTCGCGCTGATCAACAAGCTAATGCCGCGTTTACGTGGAGTAAAACAAGCAAAAGAAAGCAAATACATCATGTTACACGCACCAAAAGATAAACTTGATGAAATTTGTGAAATTTTACCTGGTTCGGGGCAACCTACGTTATTGGCTCTTGCCGGCTCTGACGACTACGTCGCGTTACACATGGTAAGCAGTGAAACCCTGTTTTGGGAAACCATGGAGCAGTTAAAATCACTCGGCGCTAACTCTATTTTAGTCATGCCTATTGAAAAAATGATGGAGTAACACGCATGTTTCGTTGGAATGAGGAGTCTGTAGCAGCACAAACAGCGGCGCTTAACCGCCCCGCTGTGGCTGCAAGCAGTAAAGTTGAAGCAATTTGTAAAACCATTTTAGCCGATGTAGCACAGCAAGGTGATGCCGCTTTGATAGCACTGGCTAAAAAGTTTGATAACCGAGCCAACCCGAGGTTACAGGTGCCTGTTGCTGAAATAAACGCGGCAGAGCACGCACTCAGCCCAGAGCTTAAGTACGCCATTGACACCGCGTATGCAAACGTCAAATGCTTTCATCAAGCGCAATTACCTAAAGATATTAAACTGACAACGCAACCCGGTGTTGAATGTGAGCTTAAATACCAAGCCATTGAAGCGGTAGGTATTTATGTGCCTGGTGGCAGTGCGCCCTTACCTTCATCGGTCATCATGCAAGGCGTATTAGCGCAGCTAAGTGGCGCTAAAACCGTGGTATTAACCACCCCAGTGCAAGGTGAGCAAAGTATTAATCCAGCGATTTTATACGCGGCAAAATTGTGTGGTATTAACACCATTATTGAAAGTGGTGGCGCCGGTGCGATTGCTGCTATGGCCTACGGCACAGAATCAGTACCAAAAGTGAATAAGATTTTTGGCCCAGGTAACAGCTTTGTCACCATGGCAAAACAATTGGTGGCACAAACCATTCCTGGTATGGCGATTGATATGCCAGCTGGTCCATCCGAAGTGTTAGTGATTGCCGATGAGCGTGCTAATCCTGAGTTTATTGCCGCCGATTTACTGTCTCAAGCAGAGCACGGTGCAGACTCACAAGTTATTTTACTCAGTAACAGCGAAGCCATTATTGCACAAACGCAAGAGGCGCTGACTCGTCAACTTGCTAACTTAAGCCGAAAAGACACTGCTGAGCAGGCGTTAGCGAATTCGTCGCTTATTTTAGTTGACTCAATAGCCCAAGCGTTTGAGGTGTCAGCACAGTACGGCCCTGAGCACTTAATTTTACAACTAGCCGATGCCACTCCTTACCTAGATAAGGTAAAGAATGCCGGCTCTGTGTTTGTTGGTGATTACACTCCCGAATCTGCGGGCGATTATGCCTCAGGCACTAATCACGTGTTACCCACGTATGGCTACAGCGCCACGTATTCTAGCTTAAATTTGTTAGATTTCTTTCGTACTTATACCGTGCAAACCATTACTAAAACCGGCTTAACCCAACTTTCAAAAGCGATTATTCCGCTGGCCAATGCAGAAGGCCTTGATGCCCACGCAAATGCGGTCGCTATCCGTTTAGAGGCAATTAATAATGAGCAATAATAGCCAAGCAGCGTCAGCTTTATTACCCAATAACATTGCCGCACTGGCGGCGTATAGCTCAGCTAAAAGTGAAAAGCTAACCGGCACAACGTGGCTCAATGCCAACGAAAGTCCGTATGCAGAAAGCCTTGAGCTGACAATTGCAGATTTAAATCGTTACCCCGACCCACAACCACAACAGGTGATTGACCGCTACGCTGCGTATAGTCAGCTTGAAAGCGACAATGTGTTAATGACCCGTGGTGCTGATGAAGGCATTGAGCTGTTAGTGCGTACGTATTGCGAACCGAGTAAAGACAGTATTGCGCTATTTTTACCCACCTATGGTATGTATAAAGTCACGGCCGATACGCATAACGTAGCAATAAACGCTCTAAGCCAAGCGTTATTACTTAATGGCAGTGTTGCTGACATCGTGACCGCGGTAGGTAGTTCAAAACTGGTGTTTATTTGTAATCCCAATAATCCCACTGGCAGTTTAACCCCGCTTGATAAAATTAAGGCGCTTGCCACGGCACTTGCCGACAAGGCACTGGTTATTGTGGATGAAGCGTATATTGAGTTTTGCCCAGCGCACAGCGCTGCGCAGCTTATAAAGCAGTTTAATAACCTGGTAGTGCTGCGTACATTATCTAAAGCGTTCGCATTAGCAGGCCTTAGAACCGGCTTTACTTTAGCACCGGCACACTTACTTGCCCCCATTCGTAAAGTTATTGCACCGTACCCAGTGTCAACCGTGGTTGCATCGATTGCCGCCCAAGCACTTACCAGTGATGCCATTGCGCTGATGCGCGAGCAAGTTGAAGTATTAAACAATTTAAAACAGCAATTAATCACCTGGTTGCGTAGCTCTGGGGCTGTATTAAAAATTCTCACTGGAGAAGGCAATTTTGTTACTTTAAGATTAGCTAACAAAAACTATTTTAATCAGGCACTTGAGCAAGGCTTAGTGATGCGTGCTTTTACCCTTTACGGTGAAAATGACTGGCTACGCATTTCAATTGGCAGCGAGCAAGAGCTTAAACAAGTAAAAATTTGGTTAGATGGCCTCACATTGCCTTCACCACTATCAGCAGGACAAACCGTATCATGAGTAACCCGTATTTATTTATCGACCGCGATGGCACCATTATTGAAGAGCCCGTCAGCGACAAGCAGGTAGACAGCCTTGAAAAGCTGGCATTTTTACCCGGTGTCATTCCTGCTTTATTACAACTACAAGCGGCCGGGTACCGCCTCGTTATGGTGTCGAACCAAGATGGCTTAGGCACCGATAGTTTCCCCACTGCTGATTTTGATATTGCGCAAGATAAGATGATGGAGATATTACAAAGCCAAGGTATAAGCTTTGATGAAGTATTAATTTGTCCACACTTTGACGAGCAAAACTGCGATTGCCGTAAACCTAAAACCGGTTTACTCACCGAACTGATGCGCTCAGGCAAGGTCGACTTAGCCCGCTCTTATGTAATTGGTGATCGCCAAACCGATATTGGCTTGGCGCAAAACTTATGTTGCGAAGGCATTTTATACACGGGCAGCTGGCCGGCCATTGTTACTCAACTCACCACAGCAAATCGCGAAGGCCGCGTTACTCGAAACACCAAAGAAACACAAATTGATGTGGCGATTAATCTAGATCAAACAAAGAACGGCAGCATAACCACAGGGTTAGGTTTTTTTGATCATATGCTTGATCAAATTCGCACCCACGCCAATATTGGTTTAAACATCAATGCCAAAGGCGATTTACACATAGACGAGCACCACCTTGTTGAAGACATAGGAATTGCACTGGGTGTGGCATTAAAACAAGCGCTTGGCACCAAGTCGCAAATTGCCCGTTATGGCTTTGCACTGCCGATGGATGAATGTAAAGCCGAGGCACAAATTGATTTATCGGGGCGAGCCTCGTTTGTACTCAACGCGAACTTTAGCCGTCAACAAGTTGGTGATTTAGACGTACAAATGGTTGAGCACTTTTTTAAAAGCTTATCGGATAACGCGGCCATCAGCCTGATTTTATCGGTGAGCGATGGCAACTGTCACCACCAAGTAGAAGGTTTATTTAAAGCTTTTTCACGCGCACTGCGCATGGCGATTGCACAAGATACCAGCCAGCAAACCGCCAGCTCTAAGGGGTGTTTATGATTGCGATAATTAACACCGGGTGTGCCAATATTAATTCAGTACGTTTTGCGTTTGAGCGTTTAGGGCACACCCCCACGGTGATCACCTCACCTGGGCAACTGGCCGGATTTGAACGCGCTATTTTACCGGGTGTGGGGCATGCTTCTGTGGCCATGAAACGCTTAGTTGATAACGGTTGGCAGCAAGCAATAAACGAATACCAGCGTCCTTTAATGGGGATTTGTTTAGGGATGCAGTTACTGTGTGAAAGCACCGAAGAAGGTAACGTGCAATGCTTAGGCAAAATACCCGGCCATGTTAAAGCACTTGATGTTGGCACGCTCACCTCTCCGCACATGGGCTGGAACAATCTGACCATAAACCAAGCGCACCCATTAACCAAAGGGCTAAGCCCTGACGAGCAAGTGTACTTTGTGCATAGCTTTGCGCACACGGTAAACGACGCGACGTTAGTGAGCGGGCAGTACGGGCAAACTTTTTCTGCTATCGTTGCCAAAGACAATTATGCCGGCATGCAATTTCACCCTGAGCGCAGTGCTAAAACAGGCACCCGTTTATTACAAAACTTTGTTGATTGGCAGTTATAAACTGCCCTCCTAAACTAAAAAGAGATTTATCGTGATTATTCCCGCATTAGATGTATTACAAAATCAAATTGTGCGTTTGTATCAAGGAAAATATGATACCGCACAGTTTTACCCCTTTGAGCTGGGCGCTCGATTAAAAGCCTACGCCGACAGTGGCGCAGGCAAACTGCACCTCGTCGATTTAGAAGGTGCGCGTGATCCGAGTAAAAAACAGTGGCAGCTCATTCAAGCCGCCACTAAAGCGCTCAATGTACCCTATCAAGTGGGTGGTGGTATTCGTGCAGAGCAAGATGTGAGCGATTGGCTAAAAGCAGGTGCAAACCAAGTGGTGATTGGTTCAATGGCAGTCGAACAGCGTGAACAAGTTCAAGCGTGGATAGAGAAATTTGGTGCACAGCATTTTGTGATTGCCCTTGATGTAAACAAAACCACTAACGGCTGGGCACCGGCCACACACGGTTGGCTAAACGAATCTGAGTTTAGCTTATTTGAACTGATCGATTTTTACGTTGACCTGGGTGTTATTGACTTTTTATGCACGGACATCAGTAAAGATGGCACCATGAGCGGCCCGTCGTTTGCGCTTTATGAAGATTTAATTAATCATAATGCAGATATTAAAGTGCAAGCCTCAGGTGGGGTAAGCTCACTAGCAGACATTAAACAACTTAAAGCGCTGGGAGTCGGTGGCGTCATTTTAGGCAAGTCATTACTCGATGGTGCCTTTAGTGTTGAAGACGCGTTGGCTTGTTATTCCACTCACGAATAAGCAAACTAACAAGCACATAGCCGTGATGTTATGTGCTTTTTTAAACCCAGCTTTTAGCGCATGCTGCTATTGAGCGCTCGCCAGTAAACTGTAACTTGCAGAGCCAACAAAACATCCATAAAACGTCAGAAG
>NZ_JBFJHD010000075.1:0-13199 GCF_041613455.1 Pseudoalteromonas sp.
GCGACTTCGCATCACCTATATTCACCAGCCGTAAAATCATTTTAAGGGCATCGATAAAACGCGTACCTGCTTCAAGCCCGCCTTCAATACCAAAGCTTAAAATACCCGACGCTTTGCCATTGGTGATTGTCTTACTCATAGCATGGTAAGGGCTTGATGCTAAGCCGGCATAGTTTACCCAAGTGACTTTACTGTGATCTTCTAAAAACTCAGCCACTTTTTGAGCATTTTCGCAGTGGCGATCCATCCTTAAGCCTAGTGTTTCTAAGCCAATTAAAATATCGGCGGCGTTTTTAGGCGCAAGCGCCGCGCCGGTATTTCGCAGTGGCACCACACGACAACGGCCAATAAAAGCGGCTTCAGCAAAGGCTTCGGTATAAATAACATTATGATACGACGGATCCGGCTCGTTCATCATCGCAAAACGTGTAGCATTGGCTTTCCAGTCAAACTTGCCTGAATCTACAATCATACCACCAATCGCCGTACCATGGCCGTTAATATACTTAGTTAAAGAATGCACCACGATATCGGCGCCGAGCTCAAATGGACGGCACAAATAGGGCGTTGCAACGGTATTATCAACAATCAAAGGCACCCCTTTACTGTGCGCTATTTTCGCTAATCGAGCAATATCAACAATATTGCCGGCAGGATTACCAATTGACTCACAAAAAACCGCGCGGGTATTGTCATCTATAGCGTTTTCAAAGCCGTCAAAGTCATCGGCTTTAATCATCCGCGCCTCAATACCTTGACGTGGCAGGCTATGGGCAAATAAATTATACGTACCTCCATACACTTGGCTAGTACTGACAATATTAGTGCCGACTTCACATAAACATTGAATTGCATAGGTAATGGCCGCCATACCAGAAGACACCGCCAGCGCACCAATCCCCCCTTCCATCGCTGCAATGCGCTGCTCCAACACCGCATTAGTGGGGTTCATGATGCGGGTGTAAATATTGCCATGCACTTTTAAATCAAATAAATCCGCACCATGCTGGGTGTTGTCAAAAGTATATGACGAGGTGTTATAAATCGGCACCGCCGCCGATTTAGTTGTCGCTTCTGCTTCATAACCATGATGCAACGCTAAAGATTCTAGTTTCATAAGTATTTCCTTTGCTTAATCGGTATAGCACTAAACTAGCACTTATCAATAGACAATTGCACATGAAATAAACTAAAGGGTGTTGAGATTTTATGCTGCAATATTTTAAATTTAGCTCGATTATTTTTTAAGCATAAAAAAAGCAGCTAATGAATTAGCTGCTTTGTTCACTTTAAAAGCTATTAGAAGCTATAACGTGCCATTAACTGTACGTAGCGTGGAGGCTGATAGCCAGTAGCTCGTAGGAAGTCAGGGTTAACATTTTGGTTACCTCTAGCTAAATCTTTTTGTTGATTATAGGTATCTGGACGCTGAGTATTAAATACATTATATACTTTAGCTGAAAGCGATAAACCCTCAGCCCACTCAGGGAAGTAACTAACCCCTAAGTCTGTATTGAATAACCAGTTAGAGCGTCCTTCATCACCACGCTTGGTAAGCTGCTGCTCGCCATTTTCATCAACACAGTAAAAGCTTGAAGCAGAATAACGTCTAAAGTTACCTAAATCATAAGCAGTTGAACCATCACCTTCTAGCATACCATCAGTGCTAACATAACCCTGACAGCTTAAAGGAATACCTGAGACTGCCGAGAAGTTAACCGATAATGATACTTGCTCATTCACTTCATATAAACCAAATGCTTTAAACTGATGGGTACGGTCTGTTGGTAAATTACCGTAGGCGCCATGCATAAAGTTGGCGTGGTCAAAATCTTGTGTCGCGCCCGCATCTTCTTGTCCTAACGATGAGTTTACATACCCTTCTACATTACCAAAGGTTCTCGATAGTACGTAAGAGAAGTTAGCTTTCCAATTATCCGAAAGCGCTTTTTCAGCCGTTAACTCAAGACCGAGGTAATGACGTTTGTACTCAGGCATACCAAAATACTCAGCCGGTACTGTGGTCTTAGTTAAGTTACCATCGTTATTTAGATCCATGCTTAACGTCACATCTTTACCAGGGTTGACGATGTAACAGCCCGCCATTGAATGCGGGTCAAAGTTATCATGACCTTGATCTTCAGCCCAGCGCACAAAACCGTCATGGGTACAAGCATCATCCATACCATTACCTACGGTACGTCCCATAAACTTAGTGCCGACTGTCCAATCTTCATTTAGCTCTTGCTGATAACCAATAATCAACTCATCTTGATACATGGGCTCTAAGTTATGATCCGCTATCACTGCTGGGTTAGGTCTTTGCTCATCTACTGTGCTGTAACCAAACTTATCACCTAAACCAATGGGTTCGCCCTTAGCATCCCATCCACCCGCTACAAAATGATAGTCTTCATAGAAGCTTTCTTCTCGAGTGGCTCGTATATTTGTGTTTGACGCAACTGGAATGTAGTAACGCCCTAACGTACCGTATAATTTTTTACTCGAGTCGCCATCAATATCCCATGCAAAACCAATACGAGGTGCAATCAAGTTATCAGACTCTAAAAACACATCGCCACTACCGGCTTTATTGGTAAAGGTTTCACCACGGATACCACCGTAAACGATTAGGTCATTGGTCGCTTGCCATGTGTCTTCAATATACCAAGCTGTATTTTCAACGCCAAAGGTCGCAGTTTGCGTATTATACTTGCGTATACGCACAGTTTCGGTACCGCATGGTAAAGCAGTACCATTTACCACACAGCCATTTTCACCATCATCCGCTGTAATATAGCGATAGTATGCATCACCTGAATATTTAATGCCCGGTGAAGTCGAATCGTACTCTTCTGAGTTATAACCAAAGCGTATAGTGTGATCGCCAATCACCCAATCAAAATCAATCTTATAACTGGTGCGCTCGTCTTGATCAGTAACTTGATCGGTAACCGTTGATTGTACTGGTGCATTCCAACAACCAATGGCGGTTCGACCACCCCAACCAACACCGCCGGTGGTATCCCATGCATAAGCACAATCATCACCCGGTAAGTTAGGCACGGTTAAATACTCATGAAGTAGCTCGCCGTACATCAAGTTCATTGTTAAGCTGTCGGTTAAATAACCGGTATAGCTTAAAATGTTTATGTCGCCACCTTCTTTGTAAGTATACGAAGACGCCTCTTCACCGTGTCGGCCCACCCATTCATCATCATTTGCATTTTGATAATTTACCCGATCGTATTCTGTTTCATTATTGATATGCGTGAAGCGTAACAGGTGATCTTCGGTAATGTACCAATCGAGTTTTGCTAAATAATTTGGTGTATCGACTTTGACATTATTACTGTCAAAGCGAGAGTAATTATCACTTTCGTAATTTTGACCTTCTACGTTTACAAAGAAAAATAGCTTATCTTCAATGATTGAACCACCAGCATACATATTGTATTCAAAGTTAGAACGTTCATCATCAGCGTTATATGCTGATATCTCACTAGAACCATCTAATTTAAAAGTAGTGGTGTTTTTAGCATCGGCACGCAGTGCTTGTGGCGTACTGTAAACAGAGCCACCAAATTGCCAATCATTGGTACCTGAACGGGTAACAATATTCACAATACCGCCCAGAGCACGACCATATTCAACACCGTAGCCTCCAGATTTAACCTGAGTTTGCGCAATAGCGTCTTGCGGTAAGTTTGCAAACTGCAAAAGTGAACGCAAGTTAGTCACATCCATACCATCAATATAATAGCCATTTTCGCCGACAGATGAGCCACCAAATGAAGGTAAGTTTCGACCAAAGTTTGCCCCACCTTGGATTGCACCCGGTGTCAATAAAGCCACCGCTACAGAATTTCGTGGTAAGGGTAAGCGCTCTATGTCAGAGGCAGCAAAAACTGATGTTGATTCTACGGAAGAGGTATCAATAGAGTTAATTCTATTACCGGTAATATGAATAACTTCTGGAGATTCCCCCACAAAGTTAACACTGCTACCGGTACCCAGTAATACCTTCACTTCTCTTTTAACACCTGCGGCATTGGTCACAATATAGGTGCCTGCCGGTACACTGCCGATATTAAAGCGCCCATCCGCACTCACATTAACAGTCCGTGTAACACCGGTATTTTTGTTTTTATAGGTGATTTGGGTATCTGGATTAGCTTTACCATATATCGAGCCTGATGTGTTACTGGCCGCTATAGTCGGAAAAGCAGCACTCAGCGTCATCGCGACCGCCACAGCGGTAACTGAGCGCTTAAACGTTGTTGCAAAGTTGTTTTTCATAGTTATTCCCTTTGAACTAAGAGTTATTATTATTTACTGCGTAAAATATACATTATACATATTAATTTAACATGCACTTAACATAGCGACGTACTAACTCAAAGCGTGTCAAGAAAACTTTCATAACTTTTAACAGGTTAGACCCTATATTTTAGAGGTAACTGCTTACATTTTTAATAACAAAAACATAACAACAATGCGAGCAAGCCACGCGGTTGCCGGTGAGCAGGTACAAAAAAGCGCCGCTAATCTAGCGGCGCTGCTGGTTAACTTTAACTGCAGACAATGATTTAGTGCACTATGTGCATTTCATCTAATAAGTTTTGTGCGTTATCGACTTTATCCATCACCCATAACATATAGCGCGAATCCACATGAATTGAGCGATTAAGCGCGGGGTTATAATCCCAATCGCCAATAATGCTTTCATACACACCATCAAACAGCAGTCCCACCAGCTGCGCTTTACCGTTTAGCGTGGGGGAGCCTGAGTTACCCCCCGTGGTATCTACGTTGGATAAAAAGTTAACGGGTACTGTGTTCATACCGCCGCTATAATCACCAAATAGTTTGGCCTTAATTTGCTGCTGTAGCTTTTTAGGCGCATTAAAGGGCTCAATATCGGTATTTTTAGCCAGCAACCCTTCAAGGGTGGTGAATGGCGTAGCCACTAAACCATCTTGGGGTGAATACCCGCCTACCGTGCCATAAGTAACCCGTAAGGTGCTATTCGCATCAGCATACACAGCTTTATTTTGCGCTTTATTAAAGGCAATAATTGCCGCCATTAACTTAGGACGCGCGGCTTGAAGTTTACCAGCCAATGCTTTGTCTTTATCCTCTTCTGCTTTCATGACGGTAAAAATCGCTTTAGCGTACTGAATAAACGGGTCTTGACTTTGCTCAATTTCAGTCAATGATTGGTTAAATAACGCCAAGCGCGTCGCTTCATCATTCAGTGTTGATTTAGCATACATTTCATTAAGTAGTGCGCTGTGTTTAGCTTTATTAAAGCCATTTTGTAACTCAAACGCGTTATCAACTTCTACAAAACGCTCTGCTCTAGGCAGGGCGGCATACAGCTCTAAAAAGTGCAGTAAAATGGCTTTATCTACCGTCTCATCATAACGGCGCGTCATACGCTTTAAACCGGCTTCAAAACGGGGCATATCACGCTGTTGATAACCCGATTCGCGCGCGGCGTTCGGTTGTTGTTTTTCATACGCTAAGCGGTATAAGCTGCGAGCGGTGCTGATCATCTGTGAGCGGTGTACATACCCTAACATTCGGTCACGTTCATTGTGCTGTTGCGATTGCGCCACCAGCTCAGTCAATGCGTTTAACACCTTGCCGTATTGTTTTTTACGTTGAGCGTCGCTGTTTATCCATGCACTAAGTTGTTGTTCAAATTCCTTTTTTCGTTCAAACATGGTGCCTTTATTAAAGCTTTCGATCATCGAGCCATAATTTTTTATATAGTTGTTGTAGCCGGCAATGGTGCTTTCGTAGGCAATACGCGCTTTACTACCATCCGCTGAGTTTTCTTTAATTAATGAGACATATTTAGCATTGTGTTGACGTGATTTTGGGTAGCTGGTATTAAATACATAGTCTACTTCGGCTGCGATGCGGTAACGGTTGGTTCGCCCTGGGTACCCCGTAACCATCACAAAATCACCTTGTTGCACGCCTTTTGCACTCACACTTAAAAATGAGTCAGGGACATAAGGAACGTTATCTTCACTAAACTCAGCTGGCTTACCGTTTTTACCTACATAAGCGCGGTAAAAACTAAAGTCACCGGTATGACGCGGCCACATCCAATTATCGATATCGCCACCGTATTTACCCACCCCCATTGCCGGCGCATAAGCTAAACGCACATCTTTTATTTCTAACGACTTCATTAAGTAAAACTCTAAGCCACCGTGAAATGAATACACATTACAACGATAACTTTCATCCGCTTCACAGTTAGCCACTAACGCCTTTTCGTTGTTTTGCAGTGCATCGTAACGCGCTTTGCCACTAAGCTGCTCAGTGCCCGTTAATACTTTATCTGTAACGTTAGTTACCGTTTCGGTTACATAAATTCGCGACCCTGGTGCTGCCGGTAACTCTTCTGCGGTGGTTTTAGCTAAAAAACCATTTTCTAAAATATTATTTTCAGGTGTTGAATTATATTGAATTGAGCCATAAGCACAGTGGTGGTTAGTGACCACTAGGCCTTTAGGCGATACAAACGAAGCCGTACAGCCACCCAAACTGATCACTGCATTCATTGGAAATTCGGTTAGTTTTGAAATAGATTTTGCGTCTATTTCTAATCCTTTAGCTTTTAAGATTGATTCTAATTCTGGAAGTTGATGAGGCTGCCACATGCCCTCGTCTGCAACAGCTGTACTTGCAACTGCTATCGCAAGCGTCGCTATAATAGGTTTTAAACGCATTCTCTAGTCCTTTTTTTTATATTCCATTAAGAGTACGCGCGAAACGCAACTAAAATCAATAACTCTGCGATAAATATAAGCTATAAGGACGGGTTTTATTAAATTTAGTCAACTAAACAGCCCAGCGAAATGAAGAATATAAATTAATAATTTGACGTAAAATCAAGAAATTGCGCAACAGGGAGCGGTTTACTAAAATAATAGCCTTGAGCGTAATCACAGCCTAGTTCATTCAATAACATTAGCTGTTGCTCGGTTTCAACTCCTTCGGCCACCACCTCTAAACCTAAGCTATGTGACATAGCTATGATAGCTTTAACTAAGTTGTAATCACCTTGTTTGCTGGTAATACTATTAATAAAACTACGATCTATTTTTAGTATATTAAAGGGGTATTGCCGTAAATAGCTCAGTGATGAGTAACCGGTGCCAAAATCATCCATCGATAATTTTATCCCTAACTCAGTCATTTGCTTTAAGCAATTAGTTATATTTGCGTGTCCACTCATTAATACCCCTTCAGTAATTTCAAACTCTAAGCAGTCAGCAGCCACATTGCTGGCGTTAAGTGCCTTATGAATAAAGCTGATCAGCTCAGGATCTCTAAACTGAACGGGAGATAAGTTAATCGCGATTGTAAACTGTTTTCGTTGCTGGTTTTGCCACTGTGCTAAAAATAATAATGCCTGCTGAATAACAAATTTACCTATGGCCACAATTAATCCGGTGTGCTCTGCTATGGGAATAAATTCATCGGGCGCAACCTGCCCCAAAACGCCATTACGCCAACGCAGCAGTGCTTCTGCGCCAAAAATAACTTGATTACTGACATCTAATTGGGGCTGAAAATACAATTCAAATTCATTGCGCTGCAGCGCACCGTGCATTTGATCTTCAATGGCTAATCGACGCTTAATAATGGTATTCATTTTGTTAGTAAAAAATGAATAGGTGTTACGCCCCAACGCTTTAGCTTGATACATGGCTGTATCGGCATTACGCAGTAAGTCGGAAGTACTACAGCCATTTTCGGGGTAAATAGCCACGCCAATACTCACCGTAAGTATTAACTCTTTGCCGGCAATTTTAAACGGATCTCTAAAGCTGCCCAGCAGTTTTTCGGCCGTTTCTAACACATACTGCTGTTCCCTTATACTGGGTAATAGAATAATAAACTCATCCCCGCCTAAACGCCCTAAGGTATCTTGTTTGCGTAGTAGCTGTTTTAACCGCGCTGCTGACTCAATTAACAGCTGATCGCCAACTTCATGCCCCAGCGAATCATTCACTTTTTTAAAGTCATCTAAATCTAAAAATAACACCGCCGCCTGCTCAGCTGCACTATCGGCTTCGATCATTATTTGCGATAACCGATCCAGCGCTAAAAACCGATTCGGTAATACAGTTAAGCTATCATAATAGGCTTGGTGACGAATTAACTCCGCCGATTTATGTTGCTCGGTAATATCGCGTATAATTACCATAATGTGTTTATATTCGGTCACATAGTTAATTCTAGCTTCAAAATAAACCAGCCCATTTGGCACATTGAGTGAATACTCAAATCGTGCCATTTCATCTTGTTTTAACACCTTTTCAATATGACTGGTAAACTTATTAGCCAGTTCATCGGGTAAAACATCGGCCATTTTTTTTCCAATAAATTCTTTTGACGAGGTATACAGGTTATTTATTTCACCGGCATGGTAATCGAGAATTGTGCCGTCGGGTTCCATTAAAAAAAACAAGTCTGGGATGGCTTCAAATATCGCCTCAAGCATGTGCTCATTAAACTTAACTTGGGCTTGAGCTTTTTTAACTGCCGCTAAATCAATATCAATGCAGTACATTTGTTTATTATTATATTGGTTAATAAACATCACGTGACTGGAAAAAACCACAATTTCTTGGCCATTTTTATGACGTACAGTAATTTCAGCAGCAGGGATTTCTATATTATGATTAATCCAGTCATTGTGTGCCGCAATCACTGCGCCATGCAGAGATGGCGGAATAATAAGATCTTCTAATTTTTTTCCTAACGCCTCTTGCTCGCTGTAGCCGTAAAGCAGCTCACTGCCTTTATTCCAATAAATAACACGGCGTTGCTCGTCATAGCCTTGCACCGAGATAGCACTGACCAGATCAAACAGTTTATGCAGGGGATCATGAGTAACATATTGAGGGGCTATTATATTGATAGCTGGTTTTGAATCCATATTAAGACGATATCCATAAACAGTTTGTTTAATAATAGTCAAAAAATGAAAAATAACCTGCCTAAGCCAAAGTGGGTGTGTAATAAATGACTGTTCGCCAGTCATGTAAATATAAAAAAGGAGCGTTTAAGCTCCTTTAATTATCGATGATTAGTCTTGTTTTACATCAGCGGGGTGTTCAACCCCAATCCATGCTTTAAACAATGCTTTTTGCGCCGCAGTCGCATCCATGTTGGCCTGCACTTTTTTCGGTTTATCGAAATCAGCTGCTAATACCAGCTCGGTACTGGCCAATGCATCGCGGCGAATGTAATCAATAACCACAGTATCACCCGGCTTATACATGTCTAAACTGTCAGTCAGGCTGTTGCCTACATGCTGCTTATTAATAGCCACTAGCTTATCTTTAGTGGTTAAGCCCGCCTGCCATGCGGCGCCATCACGACGTACATGAGTCAGTGCTAACAGTTCGCCGCTGTTTTTAGCCTGCGCCCCAATACTCGCCACCGTTTTTGCTGTATCGGGGCGCACAAACTTTAAACCCACTTTATTCAGTAAGGCAGCAAAATCTAACTGCGCTGGTGAGGCCACATTAGCCTGCCACCATTGGCTGTAATCGCGACCCGTTAACTGTTGTAAAATAGTTAACACATCGTGTTCGTTGAATCCCGCGGGCAGTTTATGCAATTTATATAGCGCGTTATGCACGTCGCGATAACTGATATTACCTTCACTTTTTTCAAGTAAATCAATATCGAGTGCCAGCGAAAGCAGCGAGCCTTCGGAGTAAATATTGGTGCTGTAGTTACGTGCATGATCCCCCCCCTGATTTATCCATTTATCAAAACTCGTTTCACTGGCACTTTGCACTTCTCGGCCTGGGGTAAGTAAGTGGCGGTTGATGCTTTTTGTCATGCCGTTAAACAGCTCATCTGTGGTTTGTATGCCGGCACGTACTAATAAATGATCTTCAAAATAACTGGTAGAGCCTTCAGCAATCCACAATAGTTTCGAATAGTTCATATTGGTGTAATCGTAAGGGGTCAACCCCTGAGGACGATATGCTTTTACATTCCAAGTATGAATAAACTCGTGTGCTGCGGTACTAATAAATGCTAAATAATCCTCGCGTTTAGCAAAACGGTCGCGTGGGCGCTGAATAATAGTCGAGTTTAAATGCTCAGTCGCACCGCCTGCACCTGATGTAGCATGCACCATAAAAACATAGCGCTGATACGGGTAGTCATGCCAAATTACATCCCCCGTTGTGACCAGCTTTTTTAGATCCGTGAGCATTAAAGCAACGTCATAATTGCCTTCGCCCCAAATAACCAGTTCATATTCACGACCATCAACGCTGAAGGTATGTAATTGGTTTACGCCGGTTTCAATAGGCGAGTCGACTAATACATCGTAATCGGCGGCTTTAAAACTATGTTTACCTTTAGCATTATCCATGCCCGATACCGAACGCCATGCTTTAGGCACCTGCAAGTTCACCGTTACCGGTTCTTGACGAAAAGATTCACTAAACATAAAAAAACCTGATGCATCAATAAAGGCATGACTGTCATCTATATGACGTGCACGCTTGCCCAACTCGTTGGCATACACTTGATAGTCAATATTAACTTGCGTGGGCTCAGTTAAATGAATACGCCAGGTACTGTGATCAACTTTTTCCCATTGTAATGGCTCGCCCTGCTCATTTTTGGCAGCAAAGTAACGCACACCATTGGCTAAATTTAATATTTCATAACGCCCAGTACGCCATGCCGGTAGTTTCACATCGAGATGTGCTTGGGCAGTTTTTGGGAATTCTACCTGCACATCACCTAAATGGTGCTCTGGTTGAGAAATACTTAAGGAGTAGTTAACATCGGCAAACACGGGAGTTGCACACGCAGCTAACAGCGACAAGGTAAGTAGCTTTTTCATAACGGCTCATAGTTATCATTTTTTTGTTGCAACAAGACTAACAAGCAGCTATTTAAAAGTGAATTAAAAACGATAAACACACTTTTAGTGCCGTTTATTCACATTTTTCACCCTAAAAACGCCAAGTTTTTAGTGAGATACCTACACATAATATAAATATGTTGTAAACTAAACCAAGATTACATTAAAAATGGCGGTATGATTAGGTGCCTGAAAAATCTAATACAATGGACGAACAGCTCAATCACGCTCTAAAACAGAGAAAGGTGCTTGAGAACGCAAGGAAATATCAAGTAGATACACTAACTCATTTTGTAGCTAAGTTATCGTTATGCTGTAAAGGCCTTGATATTGAATTAGACAATCGCTTAGCTGCGTTCAGAAACACCCTAAATAAAGGCGTCAATTTTGCGCAATTAACCCCATTAATTGATGACATCCTTACGCTGTTAAAAAACCAAGAAACAGTGCAACTTAATAACCAACGCGCGTTACATTCAAGCATTCAAGCTGCGGGTCAACAACTACAAAAAAATAAAGATTTACCTGCTGATACGCGTAAAAAGCTGCGGCATTTATTAGATGACGACCTCGACAATGTTAAATCTACTCACGGTTATATTCCCTTGCTCAATCAACTGGTGACGTTTTATCAACAAACACTCGATACAAAACTAACCTTAGAGCAAGATAAACAGCGCTCAGCCACCTCAGCCTTAGCCAATAAATTACTGGGATTGGCTCACCAGCTGGTTTTGGAAGACGAATCTGCCGAACAAGTTCAAGCAATACGCGCAACAATTATACAGTGCCATACCTTAGAAGCGTTGTTAGAAGCCGCACTTGAAATAATTGCCATCATTGTCAAAAACATTAATGGTGAACGCGAATCAGCACAAAGCTTTTTATTTTCTTTGAACAAAACGCTCGGGCAATTACATCAGTCTATTTTTTCAACAAGCCAGCATTCAGAATCCATGGGCGTTGAGTTTGACGCGTTAAATAAGCGCATCAAAACAAAAATTAACAACCTGAACGAACAAACTAAAAGTACCGCGTCTATCTCATCGTTAAAAAAGCTGGTGGATATAGAGTTAAAGTCGCTGAGCGAAGACTTTATGGCCAAAGAAGCACTTGAACGCTCTGACCGTGAACAGCTTATTGCCAGCTTTGGTGAAATAAATGGCCGCATTGGCTGTTTAGAAAATAAATTAAGCAACTACAAAAAGCGCCTTAATGAACAACGCTTTAAAAGCTTACTTGATGGTCTCACAAAACTTCCAAACCGAGCAGCTTTTGACGAGCGCTACCATCACGAAATGCATTTATATAACGTACAACCCTCTGATATCACCTTAGTGGTGATAGATGTTGATCATTTTAAAGACGTCAATGACCGTTTTGGTCATACCGCGGGCGATATCACCTTGCAAGTAATTGCTAAAGCGTTAAAAAACTCAATAGAAGCAACCGATTTCATCGCCCGCTATGGAGGTGAGGAGTTTGTTATATTGATGCCTAACACAGTGCTTGAAACCGCTGCTGTGCGCCTCAATAAACTAAAAGAGAATATAAAAAAGATCCCTTTTAAATTTAAAAGTAAACAAATAGAAATTACCGTGTCGCTAGGCGCCACGCAGTTTAAGCCAGGTGATACAGTATTAAAAGCATTTGACAGAGCAGATGATGCTTTGTACGAAGCGAAAAACTCAGGCCGGGATCGTCTGTGTATGAGTAAATAGTGTTATAACCCCTAGGTAACGGGTGTTCTATAACCACGTAGTTTTTACCAAACCAGCAGCAAGGAGTACGCCTATGTTAATACAGTTAAACCCCACTGGGGTATTAGATTTACTGTCGCAATTAGAAGTGGATTTATTAGAGCAATCTTCGGCTAGCGAACGTTATCGCTTATTTAGAAATTGTGCACTGGCCGTACTAAATGTCGGCAGCCATACTGATGTTAGTAATGACATTTACGATAAATATCAAGATTTTGACATTCGCTTAGTCAGTCGCGAACGGGGCATTAAAATTGAGTTAGAAAACCCACCCGATATTGCCTTTGTTGATGGTGATATTATTACCGGCATTCACGAGCATATATTCTCTGTGATCCGCGATATTCTGTTTATCTGCCAAAAATACGAAAAAGACCTTAAAGAGCAAAAAGCCATCACCCATATGGTGTTTGACATGCTCAGAAATGCCGGTGCCCTTAAAGTAAACAGCGAACCTAGCATGATAGTCTGTTGGGGCG
Source organism: Pseudoalteromonas sp. (assembly GCF_041613455.1). Lineage (GTDB taxonomy): Bacteria > Pseudomonadota > Gammaproteobacteria > Enterobacterales > Alteromonadaceae > Pseudoalteromonas. The sequence goes on from NZ_JBFJHD010000075.1 coordinate 13,167, forward strand.
GACATTCCATTAGCGAAGTAGAATATAAATACA
>NZ_JBFJHD010000076.1:0-13120 GCF_041613455.1 Pseudoalteromonas sp.
AAAATGCCAACCATAAGGTTGGCATTTTTTGTTGCTATTCTATATATTCCCCAGTAATTACTCTAAAAACACTGGTTTGTTTAAATTAAACACAACAATTGTTTATTTATTCAGTCAAAACCGAAAAGTTTGTATTAAAAGCTTGTAACAACTAGTGTTTGTAGATATACCTATAAATATTCGCGCCGTTTATGTCGGCTAAACACATTTTCAAAACTTGGTTAGAAATAGGCAACTATGGGCAAATCGCTAGTAATTGTAGAGTCACCTGCTAAGGCTAAAACAATTAATAAATATTTAGGTAATAACTTTATCGTTAAGTCCAGTATTGGGCATGTACGAGATTTACCTACTTCAGGTTCTGGTAAAAGCAAAGTGCCCGCGACAAAAACGCCGGCCGAAGTGCGCAAATTACCCCCTGAAGAGAAAGCAGCGTATAAAAAGCAACGAGACTATTCTAACTTAGTCGCGCGTATGGGCATTGATCCCGAAAAAGGCTGGCAACCACATTATGAAATACTGCCGGGAAAAGAAAAGGTAGTACAAGAGCTTAAAAAACTAGCCGAAAATGCTGACCAAATATACCTCGCAACGGATTTGGATAGAGAAGGGGAAGCCATTGCTTGGCACCTGCAAGAAATTATTGGCGGTGAGCCAGAAAAATATAAGCGTGTGGTGTTTAACGAAATTACCAAAAACGCCATACAACAAGCATTTGAAACACCCGGTGAACTAAACACCGATATGGTGTATGCACAGCAAACGCGTCGCTTTTTAGACCGTGTGGTTGGTTTTATGGTGTCGCCGTTGTTATGGGCTAAAGTTGCACGTGGCCTATCGGCCGGTCGTGTACAGTCGGTTGCAGTGCGCTTGTTAGTAGAGCGTGAGCGCGAAATTAAAGCGTTTATTCCGGAAGAGTTTTGGGATATTCATGCTGATGTGAAAAATAACGAGTCACAGATACGTTTAGAAGTCACTAAACAAGCTGACAAGCCATTTAAGCCAGTTAATGAAGCACAGGCGAGTGCCGCAGTTAAAAGCCTGGAAAATGCTGAATACGAAGTTATCAGTGTTGATGAAAAACCCAGTAAAAGTCGCCCCAGTGCACCCTTAATTACCTCTACCATGCAACAAGCTGCCAGCACCCGTTTAGGCTATGGTGTGAAAAAGACCATGATGCTGGCACAGCGTTTGTACGAAGGTGGTTATATTACTTATATGCGTACCGATTCAACCAACCTGTCAAAAGATGCGGTTGCCATGTGTCGTGATTACGTAACAGAACAATATGGTGAAAAGTATTTACCTAAAGAGCCTATTAATTACAGCTCAAAGGGCAATGCGCAAGAGGCGCATGAAGCAATTCGTCCATCAAGTGTAACTGTGCTTTCGGGTCACTTAGAAGGTGTTGATGCCGACGCTAAAAAGCTTTATGAGCTTATTTGGCGCCAGTTTGTGGCCTGTCAGATGGTCCCTGCTGAATACGACTTAACGACATTAACCGTGGCAGCAAACGACTTCCAACTTAAAGCGAAAGGCCGTGTACTGCGTTTTGATGGTTGGACTAAGGTACAACCTGCGGTACGCAAGAAAAATGAAGAAGATCAATCATTACCTGCCGTTACTGTGGGTGAAACACTAACGCTGATTGAGCTTGATCCGAAACAGCACTTTACTAAGCCGCCAGCGCGCTTTAGTGAAGCCAGCTTAGTTAAAGAGCTTGAAAAACGAGGCATTGGTCGTCCTTCTACGTATGCGTCTATTATTTCTACCATACAAGACCGTGGTTATGTACGAGTGGAAAACCGACGCTTCTTCGCAGAAAAAATGGGTGAAATCGTTACCGACCGTTTAGTGGAAAACTTTAAAGATTTAATGAACTTTGATTTTACCGCTAAAATGGAAGGCCGTTTAGATGATATCGCCGAGGGCGAACGGGTTTGGACCGAAGTACTTGATAAGTTTTATGCCGATTTTTCAACGCAACTCAGTGTTGCCAAAGGCGATCCTGAAGAAGGCGGTATGCGCCTCAATGAAATGGTCGAAACGGATATTGAGTGTCCTACTTGTAGTCGCAAAATGGGTATTCGTACCGCATCCACCGGCGTATTCTTAGGCTGTACCGGTTACAATTTACCGCCAAAAGAGCGCTGTACCACCACGATGAATTTAGTCTCGGGTGATGAAGCAGTAGCGGCCGATAGCGCCGATGCCGAGGACTTAGAAACCGAAACATTAATGCAAATGAAGCGTTGCCCAATTTGTGAAACGGCAATGGATTCGTACCTAATTGATGAAACCCGCAAGTTACATGTGTGTGGTAACAACCCCGCATGTAGTGGCCACATCGTTGAGCAGGGCACCTTTAAAATTAAAGGCTATGATGGGCCTGTTATCGAATGTGATAAGTGTGGCGCCGATATGGAGCTGAAATCTGGGCGCTTTGGTAAATATTTTGGCTGTAATAACGAGGAATGTAAAAACACCCGTAAATTACTCAAAAATGGTGAAGCCGCACCGCCAAAAGAAGATCCTGTGCATATAACAGAATTAGCATGTGAAAAATCAGATGCGTATTTTGTATTACGTGATGGTGCTGCGGGTATATTTTTAGCCGCGAACACCTTTCCTAAGTCGCGCGAAACACGTGCGCCTAAGGTCGAAGAATTACAACGCTTTAGAGATCGTATTTCACCTAAGTTTTATTACTTAGCTGACGCCCCGGCACAAGATCCTGATGGTAACTTAGCCGTAGTACGCTATAGCCGTAAAAACAAAGAGCAGTACGTGATGACCGAAGTTGACGGCAAAGCAACCGGTTGGACTGCGCATTATGTTGGCGGTAAGTGGGTTGAGGAAGCGAAGAAAAAAGCCGCGCCGAAAAAGAAAGCGGCAGCAAAAAAAGCCCCCGCTAAAAGCAAAGCTAAAACTAAAAAAGACGACGAATAACTCAGTTGTTCTTTTGTGATAATAAAAACCGGCGCTGATATTATCAGCGCCGGTTTTTTTATTTAGCTGGTATGTGCTGTCAGCTTAAATTTTAACAGCTGATACTGCTTTGTAGCCTTCAGATTTTAACTCATCATTGACGCACTTTAGTACGTAGGCATACAGGTCTTCATTGCTTACTTCGTCATCTTTAGCCCAATTAACACACATTTCTGTGAACTCATTAATTGTTTCAGCTGAAGCGTCGGCCGCATCTTCTGCAACCACGTTAGCTGCAGACAGTGCAAATAGAGGTGCTACGATTAATGCTAGCAATGCTTTGTTCATTTGATTATTCCTAAAAAATGGTGTGACAGTTGCGCTACCGCGTTTTAAACGCCGTGTAGGCAATAGTTACCAAAACAGAACATTCTGTTGGTATGCTGATTTTTAATCGAATTTAAAATAAAAGATAACGAATTATTTTTATCGTCAGGATGAATTATTATGCGCTAAAAAGTGTCGGTAACTATTTGTGTTAAAGTGCTTTATACGCTATGTTCAGTTTTTTTATAATAAGCAATTGTAATGTCTGAACCCACTCCAAAGAATAAAGCCCTGCCCACCAATAAGGTAGAGCATACCCTAGAAACATTTATTTTTCGTGGCCGCTGGTTATTAGCGCCGTTTTTTGTTGGTTTATTGTTTGCGGTGATTTTATTATTAATAAAATTTTTTAAGCAGCTTTATTTAATGGGCATAGCGACCTTCACTGCAACCAGTCAAGATCTGTTGGTGGGTATATTAACCTTAGTTGATACTGCGCTGTTGGCCGGTTTATTGTTGATTATTATTTTTAGTGGCTATGAAAATTTTGTTTCTAAGTTAAACGTTGATAATCACGAAGACCGACCCTCGTGGATGGGAAAAGTGGGCTTCTCTGGATTAAAAATGAAGTTAATAAGTGCCATTGTCGCAATCTCTGCGGTGGAACTATTGAAGGTGTTTATTACCTCGACTACTCACGCCAATGACGAATTGATGTGGAAAGTGCTAATACACATCACTTTTGTGGTCTCAGGGGTGTTATTTGCATTTACAGACTTTTTAAACAGCAAAACTAATAGTCATTAATAGCGGTCATAAAAAAGCCCAGTGAACTGGGCTTTAGCATCAACTATTTAATTTATGCGACTTTAGCACTGTGCGTAGAAGCAACCAAACGCGGGTAACGTCAGCAGTTGCTGGTTAACACTGCCAGTATGGTGTGATAGTTCATTATGCTCTGTTACTACGCTTAGCGGTAACGGCATAGAGGCAGTCGTTGCGCCTAAGTTAAATACACACAGCATTTTTTGCTCACCAAGGGTGCGATAAAATGCCAGTATTGGCTCAGCCGTTGCTATAAACTCAATATCGCCTTCAAGTAAAATAGTGTGTGTTTTACGCCACGCCATAAATTCACGATAGGCATTTAAAATAGAGTGTTCATCCGCGTCTTGTAGCGCCACCGACTGTGCTTTGTGTGCCATGTCTACAGGTAACCAGGGTTTGTGGCTGCTAAAGCCTGCGTATTGCGCGTGCTGATCATCCCAAGGCATCGGTGTTCTACAGCCATCACGGCCTTTAAAGTTAGGCCAAAATGTAATGCCATAAGGGTCTTGTAAGTCCTCAAAGGCAACATCTGCTTCACCAAGTCCTAATTCTTCCCCTTGATACATACACACACTGCCACGCAATGAAGCGAGCAGGGCGGTGAGCATTTTGCACTGCGTAGGATTAATTTCACCGTTATCGCTCCAGCGACTAGCCACGCGCTCAACATCGTGATTACTAAACGCCCAGCATGGCCAGCCTTCAGTCATTCTTTGCTCAAGGGTTTCAACGGTGGTTCTGATGTATTCACTTGAGTAATCATCTGTCAGCAGTTCAAAGCTGTAGCCCATATGCAGCTTATCGCCGCCCTCGGTGTACTCAGCCATGGTCGCCAGTGAATCTTCAGAAGATATTTCACCCAACGATACGGTGCCAGGATATTGATTTAATAGCGCACGAATATCGCGCATAAACTCGATGTTTTCTGGTTGAGTATTGTTGTAATAGTGATACTGAAATGCATACGGATTATCTTCACTAAAACCACGGCCTTGACGCTTGTCTTTAGGTTTTGCTGGGTTATCACGTAGCTGTGCGTCATGGTAGCAAAAGTTAATTGCATCCAGTCTAAAGCCATCCACGCCTTTTTTAAGCCAAAATTCAACGTTATCAAGCACGGCTTGGCGAACGTCAGGGTTATGGAAGTTTAAATCGGGTTGTTCAGTTAAAAAGTTATGCAAGTAATACTGTCCACGGCGGGGTTCCCACTGCCATGCAGGACCACCAAAAATAGACAGCCAGTTATTTGGTGCGCTGCCATCTTGTTTTGCTTCTGCCCATACATACCAGTCTGCTTTATCGTTACTGGTATTTTCACGGCTATCTAAAAACCATTGATGTTGATCAGAAGTATGGCTCAGCACTTGGTCAATAATAATTTTAATGTCGCGTGCATGCGCTTGCTCTATGAGCGTGTCAAAGTCGTTCAAATCACCAAAAAGGGGATCTATATCGCGGTAATCGCTAATGTCGTAACCAAAGTCTTTCATGGGTGATTTAAAAAACGGTGATATCCATATGGCATCCACACCTAAGCTTTTTATGTAATCAATACGATTTATTATCCCTTTTAAATCACCAATGCCATCATTATTACTATCTTGAAAGCTACGCGGATAAACCTGATAAATAACCGCACCTTTGTACCATTGCTGTTGGGCCATGCTTTTCTCCGTCATTGCACACCGTCTATAAATTGTTGTTTGGGTGATTTTGTTTACAAACCACTGAACGTGGAAAAAGCATACGTGAAGCCAGCCAAGCTGTAAAAAGGCTGCATACGTATGCAGCAAAAATAGCGAATTGAGACAGCGCAAAAAAGTATGTTAGGGCTGAAGATTAATCAGGTTAAAACACTGCTAAAAGCTTACCAATTAAGGTTTTTATGTGGTTCTACAGTGACTATTTATTGCAAACCCTTGGTGTTACTGTGATACAGCAATTTGAGTAATTATAATATTGGTCTTACCAATTATCATTTAATTGTAAGTATTGTTTTGAAAATATAAATTATAAATATGACAGTAAATCATCTAGCCAAAGGCATTCCTTAAAGTCATTTGAAGTAAAAAAATAAATGCCAGCAACACATTGCTCAGATTAAGCTAAGATGTACATATAACACCCTTTTAAAACAAGTGGTTAGCATGTATTTATGTGAAATTAATGTTAATGTAATGCAGTTGCTGCGTTATTGAATACGTATGCATAAAGTTGTTAATAAAATATAGCCGGAGTTAAGATTCATCCTGACAACAAAATTAGCTGACAAACAGTAGTACCTCTATCACAGCTGCTACTGTTTAGTTGCAACAATAAAACGGGTAACGGGAAAAACATCATGTCTATGTTCAAACCAAATATATTAACGATTGCGCTTGCTACTGCAGGCTTAACGAGCATCTCAGCGTATGCAGCAGAGCAAAAAACACTGACTAAAGATGAAGTTGAAGTCATCGAAGTTAAAGGCTTTCGTGGCAGTCTTGTGGAGTCTATTAATACCAAACGTTTTTCATCAGAAGTTGTAGAGTCAATTTCGGCAGAAGATATCGGTAAATTACCAGATTCTTCAATCGCAGAATCAATTGCACGTCTACCGGGCTTAACGGCGCAGCGTTTAGACGGGCGAGCAAGCCGCGTGAGTGTGCGTGGTTTTAGTGAAAATGAAAGTGCCACCACCTTTAATGGCCGTGAGCAAGTGTCTATTGGTGATAACCGTGGTGTTGAATTTGACCTTTACCCGTCAGAAATAATGAGCGGTGTTACTGTATATAAAACACCGAGCGCCAGCTTAGATGCTGAAGGCATTGCTGGTGTAATTGATATGCAAACCGTTAAGCCACTGAGTAAAGGTGAGCGAGTGATCATGTTTAATGGTCAACTTGAGCAAACCAGCTTTGAAAAATTAAACCCAGATGGCGACGATAAAGGCTTTCGTGGCACGGTGTCTTACATAGACCAATTTGCCGATGACACAATTGGTGTTGCATTTGCTTATAATAAAATGAGCTCACCAAACCAAGAAAAACGTTGGAACGCGTGGGGCTACCCTGAGGTAGAGGTAGAGGGTCAAAACTATTCTATTTTAGGTGGTGCGAAACCGTTTGTACGCTCGTCAACGCTTGAACGCGATTCAGCGATGTTTGTGCTAGAAGCAGCACCTAGTGATCGCTTAAATATGACATTTGATGCGCTATATGTTGATTTTTCAGATGAAAAAATCCTTCGTGGTATTGAAGTGCCATTTGCATGGGGCCAAGGCACACGTGATCCCGATTCATTTGTTATCGATCAGCAGTCTGGTTTTATCACCAGTGCGGTCACTGAAGGCCAACGCGTTGTAGTGCGTAACGACTTTGAAGAACGTAAGGCAGAGCTAACGCAATTTGGCTTTAACACTAAATACGATATTAACGATGCGTGGTCGGTTGAGTTTGACGTTAGCCGCTCAGAAGTTGACCGTCAAATTTGGAGTATCGAAAGTTACTCAGGTACTGGGCGTGGCGATAATAATGGTATTGCCGATAACATAGGTTACGCGTTTGATGGTGGCAACACCGGCGCACAATTTAGCCATGAATTAGATTACAGTGACTATGACCTTATTCAACTAGGTGGCCCGTTATCGTGGGGCGGCAGTGCAGCTTTAAATGATAAATATAATTTAAATGGCACACCATACGAAAATACAGCTCAAGATGGCTTTATTAATGCACCAGAAATTAGCGATGAGCTTTCTACACTAAAACTGGCAGCCAGCAAAGTGCTTGATAATGAATTTATCAGCAAAGTGCATTTTGGTATGTCTTACCGTGACCGTGAAAAGAGCAAGCAGTCAGAAGGGTATTACATGACCCTGAAAGATTTTTCACTGGCTAATCCGGGCATGCTATCGGTGCCTGAGCAATATCGTTTAGGCACTGCGAATTTAGACTTTATTGGCATGGGTGAGATGATTGCTTATGATACCAATGGCTTAGTAAACGACGGTTACTACGATTTACTACAAGAAAGCTTAACCAATCAAAACCACAAAACGCAATCGTGGACGGTACAAGAAGAAGTAACCGCATTATTTGTACAAGCCGATATCAATGCTGAGCTTGGCAATGTGCCAGTGACCGGTAATGTGGGTGTGCGTTATGTTGAAACCAAGCAATCTTCACAAGGTTTTGCTGCAAACACGCAAGATGGTCGTGTAGTGGTAACCCCTACTGATATTAGCCACGATTATAGCCATGTATTACCTAGCTTAAACTTATCGTTTGCGCTTGATGAAGAGCAAACAGTGCGCTTTGGCGCGGCTAAAACCATTTCACGTGCACGCCTTGATGAAATGAATGCATCAGTGAATGCAAACTATAGCCAAACACAACCAGATGAAAACGGTAACTACTGGTCAGTGTCGGGTGGTAACCCCGCACTAGAGCCAAAAGAAGCCACGGGTTTTGACTTAAGCTACGAAAATTACTTCCATCAAGAAGGTTACTTTGCAGCGGCGTTTTTCTATAAAGATATTACGCAATGGATTTTTGATGGTAGTTATGAAATAGATATGTCTGGCGTTGCTGACCCATCGACGGGTGAAATTCCTGAAAATTCAGGCGGTACGGGCTACGGTAAAGTAAATGGTGGCTCAGGTGACTTATGGGGTTATGAGCTATCGTTATCATTACCACTTAGCGTATTTCACTCAAGCTTAGAAGGCTTTGGTTTAATTGCCAGCCATACCGGTGTTGAGCAAGACTTACGCGATCAAAACGGTAATGAGTTTGAGCTACCGGGCTTGTCAGACAAAATTGATAGCTTAACTGTGTATTATGAGCGCAATGGCTTTCAAGCACGTACTAGCATGCGTAAACGCAGCGACTTTAAAGGCGATGTTTACGGTTTAGGCTTTGCCACTACGCAAGTGGATATCAAAGGCGAAACCATTTGGGATGCGCAACTGGGCTACGACTTTGCTGAGGCGGGTATTCCAAGCCTTGAAGGCTTAAGTGTGACGTTCCAAGTACAGAACATCACCGAAGAACCATTCACTTCGTTACAAGGTGAAAACGCGCTACAAGTACGTGATTACCAAGATTATGGCCGTACTTACTTACTCGGCTTTAGTTATAAGCTATAGTTTTCTTTAGCGTTGAAAGGCCCTTGTGATTTATTTTACAAGGGCTTTTTTATATCACGTTCAATACGAGGTTTACTTTGCCTAGGTGGAACAGTAAATGAATAATAAAATAACACATGTGGTAATTGCCGGTGGTGGCACGGCAGGCTGGATCACCGCCGCTTTATTAAATAAAGTATTGGGTAATGTGATCTCCATCACCTTAGTAGAATCGGAGCAAATCGGCACCGTTGGCGTAGGGGAGGCCAGCATTCCGCCGATTTTACATTTAAATGCTGCATTGGGCATCGATGAACAGCAATTTATAAATGCCACCCAAGCGACAATCAAATTAGGCATAGAGTTTGAAAACTGGCGTGAACAACAGCATAGCTATATGCATGCGTTTGGCACGTTAGGAAAAGACTTTCCGTTTTGTGAGTTTTATCACTTTTGGTTAAAAGCCAAACAGCAAAATCAAGCCCCCGACCTGTGGGATTTCTCTGTTAACTACCAAGCGGCCAAAGCGGGCAAATTTAGCCATTTACGCAACTTACCCAATACCCAATTACCCGGGTTACATTATGCTTATCATTTTGATGCAGGTTTATACGCACAATTTTTAAAACAGCTTGCCCAGCAGCGCGGCGTAAAACGAATTGAAGGTAAAATAGCCAGTGTGCAGCAGTGTCACCAATCAGGCGATATTCAAACGTTAACATTAGAAGATGGCTCTGCTATTGCTGGCGATTTATTTATAGATTGCACCGGACTCAGTGCTTTATTAATTGAGAAAACCTTAAATACCGGCTTTGAAGACTGGTCACACTGGCTGCCTTGCGACAGTGCTGTGGCGGTGCAATGTGAATCAGCGGGGGCACCGCTACCCTATACGCGCGCTATTGCGCGCAGCGTCGGCTGGCAGTGGCAAATTCCTTTGCAGCACCGAGTCGGTAATGGTTTAGTGTATGCGAGCCGGTTTTTGAGCGATGATGAGGCAAAACAGCAATTGCTGGCAAACTTACCAGGCAAAGCAACCACAGAGCCAAGAATAATTCGCTTTAAAACTGGGCGACGTCGATTGCAATGGCATAAAAATGTGGTGGCAATAGGGCTATCGAGCGGCTTTTTAGAGCCACTGGAATCAACCAGTATCCACTTAATTCAAACAGCTGCGATCCGGCTGATTAAGCTGTTTCCGCATAAGGGCATTAAACAGCCGCTAGTTGATAGCTATAACCAGCAAAGTAAAACCGAAATAGAGCGCATTCGCGATTTTATTATTTTACATTATAAGCTCACCGAGCGCAGCGACAGTGCATTTTGGCGGCAGTGTCAGCAAATGAGTATTCCTGACTCATTACAGAAAAAAATAGCCTTGTTTAAACACAGCGGAAAACTTATTCGTGAAGATGATGAGCTTTTTGCCGAGCCAGCATGGCAACAAGTGATGCTAGGGCAAGGGCTAGAGCCCGATGATTATCACCCGTTAGTAAATGCATTAAGTGATGAGCAATTACACGGCTTATTTGTTGATTTAAAAGCCTTGATCAGTCATGCAGTTGAACAACTGCCTTCTCATAGTGAATTTTTATCTAGGATGAAAAGTAAATAAATGAAAAAGTTATTTCAGCTATTGTTTGTTAACACACTGATTGCCGGCGCAATGTTGACGGCTATTAATACCCACGCCGTGTCAGTGTCGCCTAAAAATTGGTGGGTGGGGATGCAAAATACTCACTTGCAAATTATGCTGCATAAGCAAAATAGTGCTCAGCAACAGTGGCAGTTATCGCCCTATAGCGGCGTTGCGTTAACTAGTATTAACACTACAGCTAACCCAAATTACGCGTTTTTAAATTTAACTATTAGCCCAGAGGCAAAACCAGGCACTTTGGTATTTACCAGCGCTACAGGGGAGCGGTTTGACTATACCTTGCAAGCACGGCGCAAGCACAGTGCTAAGCGACAAGGGTTTGATAGCCAAGATACAATTTACTTAATTAACCCCGATCGTTTTGCCAATGGCGATCGCAACAACGACACCGTGGCGGGGATGCTAGAAGCGGCTGATCCGGCAAATAAAGGCGGGCGTCACGGAGGTGACGTGCAAGGGGTGATCAATGCTTTACCTTATTTGCATGATTTAGGGATCACTCAGTTGTGGTTAACCCCCGCGCTTGAAAATAACATGCCCAGCTACTCTTATCATGGCTATGCTATTACTGATTTTTACAACATTGATCCCCGTATGGGCAGTAATGAATTATACCGCGAGCTGTCACTAAAAGCGCAGCAATATGGCATCGGCTTAGTGATGGACTTTGTGCTTAATCACATTGGCTCTGAGCACCCGTGGATGCGGGATATGCCAACGCCAGATTGGATTAATTTTAATGGCGAATTTGCCAATGGTAAGCATGCAACAAGCCATGCAAGACAAACAATTCAAGACCCACACGCTAGCCAGTTCGATAAACGCCAGTTTAGTGATGGCTGGTTTGTAGAAACTATGCCCGATTTAAATCAACGCCAACCTTTGTTGGCTACTTACCTTATTCAAAATACCATATGGTGGATAGAATATGCTGATTTAAGCGGTATTCGAGTTGATACCTACTCCTACTCAGACAAAGCGTTTTTAGCCAACTGGACTCAAGCCATTATGAGTGAATACCCCGCATTTAATATCGTGGGGGAGGAGTGGACGACCAATTCGGCCATTGCGGCGTATTGGCAAGCCGGCAAAATAAACCGCGATGGCTATCGCTCAAGTTTGCCCAGTGTGATGGACTTTTCGCTGCAAGAAGCGGTTATTCAGGCATTAAATGAGCAAGAAAGCTGGAACACCGGCTGGGTAAAAGTGTACCAATCGCTTGCCAATGATTTTCTATACCCTAATCCAGATAACCTGTTAGTGTTTGCCGATAACCACGATATGAGCCGAGTGTATACCGAGCTTAACCAAGATCTAAATAAAACTAAAATGGCGATGACCTTGTTGCTTACCACGCGCGGTATTGCACAAATGTATTATGGTACAGAGGTGTTACTTGATAACAGTGGCAGTAACGATCATGGCGATATTCGTATTGATTTTCCGGGCGGCTTTAACGGCCACAGCGTCAATGCTTTTACTGGCGAGGGCCTGAGTGAGGCACAGCGTGATATGCAGCAAACCATACGCCATTTGCTTAATTTTAGAAAGCACAGCCCGGCATTAGGTAACGGTAAATTAACCCACTTTAGCCCTCAGCAAGGTGTTTACAGTTATGCACGTATCGCCGCGGAGCAAACGGTATTGGTATTTTTAAATAAAAATAATCAAGCGAAAAACTGGTCACTTGACTATATGCAAGAAGTACTTAAACCACACGCCAGTGCGCGTAACCTGTTTACTCAGCAACCGCTTAACTTAACTGATGGGCTTACCTTAGCCCCGATGAGCGCCACTGTATTAGTGCTTGAGTAAAATGCGGCCGCTGAATACGTATGCAGCGGCTGTCAGTCAGCCGCGCTTCACATTAGTATTAAATTCATAACAAAAAACACAAACTAGTAAAGTAGCACTATGACAATGATGAAGATAATTAAATATAGCCCTTTGCTATTGGCCAGTAGTTTTTACTTAGCCGGCTGCTCAGATAGCGAAACGCAAGCTAAGCAAGCGGCAGAGCCTGCGCGCGAAGTGATCAGCAAACCGGTGGTGTATCAGGTGTTTACCCGTTTATTTGGCAATACCGAAACGGCAAATATTCCATGGGGCACGAAAGAGCAAAATGGCGTGGGCAAATTTGCCGACTTTAACGATGCAGCACTGCGTGGCATCAAAGAGCTGGGTACCACTCATATATGGTACACCGGAGTATTACACCATGCGTTAGTAGGTGATTATAGCCAATATGGCATCACTCCCGATGACCCTGATGT
>NZ_JBFJHD010000077.1:0-13000 GCF_041613455.1 Pseudoalteromonas sp.
GTTATGGCTCCCGCAAGGTTCATATCACCGTCAAAGCTTAGTCTTTGAGTTCTGCCAGTTTTTAAATTTAACTTATAAATCTGAGCATTACCACCCCTTTCAGATGTAAACACAATATCTTGACCATTTGGATACCACGACGGCTCGGTATCTATACTACGGTGACGTGTTAAACGGGTTTCTTTACGAGTTAACAAGTCTAATAAGTATATTTCGGTGGCGCCAATTTTATCTTTTGACAGTACTAACAATAGCTTTTTGCCATCTGGCGAAAATTGTGGCGCACCATTAATCCCCGGATAACTGGTAACAAGCTCTCGCTTACCTGAGTATAGGTCTTGAATGTAAATTTGGCTCTGACGATTCTCAAATGTTACATACGCCAGCTTAGTACCATCGGGTGACCATGCGGGTGACATTAATGGCTCTTTAGAGCGTAGTAAAACTTGTTCATTAAAGCCATCATAATCTGCAACCACTAATTGGTAAGGCTTATCATCGTTATCACGTACGATAACGTAGGCAATTTTAGTTAAAAACGCCCCACGCTCTCCGGTTAGTTTTTCGTAAATTACATCGCTTATACGGTGCGCGTAGCGACGGAACCCCGTATCGCTAATAGCGCTGGTACGCGCTTCTAAAATATGGTCTTGGCTTTGTACTAATTTACCATTACTCATTAACTGTGTTTCACCGCCGGTGATTTGTCCGCGGATCACATCAACCAGCTCATAGCTTACTAAGTAACGGCCATTCGGTTGCTGCTCAACCTGCCCAACTAATACCGCTTCTACCCCTTGGTTAACCCATGCGGCGTAATCAATATCGCCATCTTTCGTTGGCTGCTGCGGCATTTGCGCCACATCAATTGGTTTAAATTTACCACTGCGCATTAAATCTGCGGCAATAACGTCACTGAGCTTTTCTGGGATCGGACCTATACCTTGATACTTAAACGGCACTATCGCGATGGGTCTTGCGCCATCAATACCTTCGGTGATCACGATTTCAAGCGCGGCATTAGCCAGCCCCTGAAACCCTAATAATAAAACTAAACAGGCTATTTTTACTTTGTTGAACATATCATTCCTTTAAAATTCTGGCTTGATTGTTAAATTAATATTCTTCAGTTGATCAAATACATCTCTGTCTTTAGATACCGGTAATGTATCAGCCATGCGCACAGCCCTTAATGCCGCCTCACACACTAACTTATCGCCACCTAATGACTTAACCTGCGTTACCAACCCATTAAACCCTAAACGAATATTGACGCGACACTGCTGGTTTTTCATTTTTTCGTCAATAAGTAAGTTTTGTTGAATCCGCGCCATAATTAATGCGCGATACTTATCAACTTCACTTAATACTTGTTGCTGACGAATTTTGTTACGTGCCGCCTGCTCTTGAGCAAGCTGCTCCTGCAACATTTGTTCTTGCAACGCTTGCTCACGCTTACGCTCTGCTTCTGCTTCACGCTGTTTGCGCTCCGCTTCCGCTTTTTTAAGCGCTTCTTCTTCGGCTTTACGCTTAGCTGCGGCGGCTTTTGCAGCATTTTCGGCCTCTTGCTTTTGCTTTTCAGCTTGCTTTGCCTTCGCACGTTCTTGCTGCTCAATTGCGCGCGCTTTTTTAGCTTGCGCTTGCGCTTCGGCGGTTTCTTTTTCTTTCGCTTTGCGCTGCTGCTCTAATTTTTTAATTCGCCGAGCTTCTGCTTCGCGCTGTTTGCGCGCATCATCAGCACGGCGTTCTAGCTCGCGAATACGCTGATCTTCGGCACGCTTTTTAGCGTCTTCTTTCTTTCTGAGTTCTGCTATTTTTTGCTCAACTTGCTTTTGATCGACCGTTACCGCCGATACCGCTTTATCAGCATCGGGCAGCGCAGAGTTAAGCGTCACTTCCATCACCTTAGGAGGCGAGGTATGCAAGTTTGCTGACGCATATAACAGCCCCCCCAGTGCTAAGTGTAAAACAACCGACTTTATTAATGGAGTTTGCATGCTACTACTTTTTCCCCTCAAAGGATTCGGTCATTAAACCAACCGACGGTACGCCCGCACTTTTTAAAAAGTCCATTAGGAGTAAAACTTCTTGATACGATACCTTACCCGACCCTTTGATCATCACTGGCACATCCGGGTTTTTCATCAGCTGCATTTTGATTACCGCAGCAACATCCAATGCTTCCATCGGCTCTTCTGGGTCAGTACCTATGCTCACGTAATAGCGACCTTGTGCATCAATTGAGGCGATAATGGGCGGCGTATCTTTGGTATCAACTAAGTCTGATTCTTCCATTTTTGGCAAATCAACTTTAACACCATGAGTGATCAGTGGTGCCGTTGCCATAAATATAATCAGCAGCACCAACATTACATCAATGTAGGGTACTACATTAATTTCTGCGACCGGGCGACGCTTTTTACGCTGATACATTCGCTTGAGCCTCTATTTGGGTAGCTGCTTGACGGTGTAATATATTTGCAAATTCTTCCATAAAGTTAATATAGTGAGATTCTAACTTTTCAACTTTATTGGCAAAGCGGTTATAAGCAATAACAGCCGGGATAGCCGCAAATAAACCCATTGCGGTTGCAATTAATGCTTCGGCAATCCCCGGCGCGACCATTTGCAATGTGGCTTGTTTTACTTCCCCTAAGGCAATAAATGCATTCATGATACCCCACACAGTACCAAATAAGCCGATGTACGGGCTAATTGATCCCACTGTGGCTAAAAATGACAAGCTCGATTCTAATTTTTCTATTTCACGAGAAAGCGCTACGCGCATCGAGCGATGGGTGCCTTCCATAACAATGCCAGCGCTGTGAATAGTATTTTTTTTATGACGCGCAAACTCTTTAAAGCCGGCTGTAAACAGTGCTTCAATACCTTGTGACTGGCCGCTGCGCGATGAAATTTCATTGTATAGCTTACTTAAATCAACACCTGACCAAAACTTTTGTTCAAACTTTTTAGTGCTGGCTAAGGCATCTGAGATTGCTTTTTTACGTTGAAAAATAATTGCCCACGACATAACAGACATAGCAACTAACGCTAGCATTACTAATTGCACTAGCAAGCTGGCTTCTAGAATTAAATCTAAAAAATTAAGCCCTGATCCCACGTTAAACTCCTAAAAATTAAAAACACCTCAAATTGAATGATTTGAGTTATATGACACACACCTAAGCCACAAAGGTATAAGTGCCTAAAAGTGTCGCTTAGTGTATATAGTGTATTTCCTGCTGACAACGGTATTGCTATGAATAGACAACAAAAAACGTTAAAAAATTCCGTAAGCTTTACATTAATCGCAATAAACAATATTGCAGGTCGTTTAAATAGCCATAAAGCGCGTTATTTTAGTAAATAGCTTAAAGTTAAAACTATATAAAACACATTGTTTATTCTAAATTTATGCATAAGCACGCAAAAATACATTTAGCCAAACATTACATAATAGTAAAACTAATACCGAAGCACATTACAAAAACACACTTAAACATTAAATTTCAATAACTTACAATATTAACTTTTATTTAACGCACGATATTTAAACATTAATAAATATCTTGAAATTAGTTTTTCTAATCTGAAATTACAAATTTTCTAGTTTGAACAACAGCTCGCTATTCGCTATTATTTTGCCATACCGAGCTAGCGCATTAAATGAAACCTTTTCATTAAATCCAGTTCTTAGTAATAGGATATTTCATCGTATTACATTGCTTTATTCGTTTGGATAAAACCTGACTGAGTAAAACAGAGTTCCCAAGATTACTTCCTTCAACTTGTTGTTTGCCCGCATTATTTGCGGGCTTTTTTTTGCCTGCAACAACCACAACGTGGCTACAACAATAGTAAAACACATAATCAATGCCGTTAATTAACCGCGATGCAGCATAGCCATGCGAGTCTTAACGCTCTGTGAATTGTATATTCAAGTGGGATCTTTAGCGGGCACTGCTAGCAAATAATTGCTGAGGAATAATTAGGTAGCGAGCTGTAAGGCACAAGCTCGCTAAAGAGCATAAAGGTTACTTATTGTTGCTTTGGTAATAAACCAAAATGATGGTAGGCGTTGTCAGATACAATGCGTCCACGCGGAGTACGTTGAATAAAGCCCTGTTGAATTAAAAATGGCTCTATTACATCTTCAATGGTTTCTTTTTCTTCGCCAATAGCAGCGGCTAAGTTATCGAGCCCTACGGGGCCTCCCATAAATTTTTCTATAATGGCGAGTAAGTATTTACGATCCATATAGTCGAACCCACTTTTATCTACATCTATCATATCGAGTGCTTGCTGCGCCACGTCGGCATTTACTGTACCATCAGATTTAACTTGGGTGTAGTCGCGCACGCGGCGTAATAATCGATTCGCAATTCGCGGTGTGCCACGCGAACGTTTCGCTATTTCGGTGGCGCCATCGTCACACATTACTAGATCAAGATAATGTGCCGAGCGCCCAACTATGTGAGATAAGTCAGCCACCGAGTAAAACTCTAAGCGCTGTACTATGCCAAAGCGATCGCGCAGCGGTGAGGTAAGCGACCCCGCACGCGTGGTTGCGCCAATTAACGTAAATGCCGGTAGATCTAACTTAATAGAGCGAGCGGCAGGCCCTTCGCCAATCATAATATCTAACTGGTAGTCTTCCATTGCCGGGTACAGTATTTCTTCAACCTGCGGGCTAAGCCTGTGTATTTCATCAATAAAAAGTACATCGCCTTCTTCTAGGTTGGTTAATAACGCGGCTAAATCACCAGCCTTTTCCAACACCGGGCCCGACGTGGTTTTAATACTCACATTCAGCTCATTAGCAACAATATTGGCTAACGTGGTTTTACCTAACCCTGGTGGACCAAATATCAGCAAGTGATCAAGCGCTTCCCCTCGACTGCGCGCCGCTTCAATAAAAATTTCCATTTGCTGTTTAACATGCGTCTGACCACGATAGTCGGCCAATAGTTTTGGCCTTATTGCGCGGTCTATGGTGTCTTCGTTTGTTTGTTCACTCGCATCTATTAAGCGATCAGCTTCGATCATAGGTTACTCACAGCATTGATTTTAAAGATTCTTTTATAAGAACCTCAGTAGACATATCGGGTTTGCTCACTGATTTTACTGCTTTTTGCGCCTGTGGCAATTTATAACCTAACGACACTAATGCCGATACCGCATCATCAGCAGCATTATTAGCGATGGTGGCATCCGTGACTGGCTCTATAACCGCGCTGTCGCTAAATGGGGTGAATAAATCGTTGCCCCAGCTTTTTAATCTGTCTTTCATTTCGAGCACTAAGCGCTCAGCCGTTTTTTTACCTACACCGGGTAGCTTTACTAAACTGGTTGCATCTTCGTTATTAACACAACTTACAAATTGCTGCGCCGACATCCCCGACAAAATAGCCAAACCTAACTTAGGGCCTACGCCATTAGCTTTTAGGAGCTCTCTAAATAACGCACGCTCAACTTTATTATTGAAGCCAAATAACAGCTGCGCGTCTTCACGTACCACAAAGTGGGTATATATAATGGCGTTGTCGCCTACCTTTGGCAGATCGTAAAAGCAGGTCATTGGCATTTGCACTTCGTAGCCAACACCACTGACCTCAATTAATATTTCGGGCGGTTGCTTTTCAACTAACACCCCATTTAAACGGCCAATCATAGTTATTTCCTTAAACGTCCTCTCACGGTTTTGCTGGCGCTCCCCGCGAGTTTTATTAAATTTTGTTCTGAGTGAGCATGGCAAATAGCGATTGCCAACGCATCGGCTGCATCGGCTTGCGGCGTACCCGGTAATTTTAAAATATTTTTTACCATATGTTGTACTTGCGATTTATCGGCGCCACCATTACCCACCACCGCTTGTTTAATTTGCCGTGCGGAGTATTCAAACACCGGTAAACTCGCCATGGCTGCGCCAACAATCGCAGCGCCACGTGCTTGACCTAACTTTAATGCCGAGTCGGGATTATGTGCCATAAATACTTTTTCTATGGCGAAAGTTTCTGGCGAAAACTGCTCAATTAACTGGGTAATGCCTTGATAAATCATTTTCAAGCGCACCGGGAACTCGTGATCGGCTAATTTAATACAACCACTGCCTAAATAAGTAAATTTTGCCCCTTGGTGCGCAACCACGCCGTAACCTGTTAAACGCGAGCCAGGATCGATGCCTAAAATTATCGCCAAAAAGCACTTCCATTGTTGTTATTGTTTAATATCGGCAATAATGCCAGAGCACTGTATAAATTACCAGTAGCAATAATACAAAAACGCCCACAACAAGGTGGGCGTTTTATATTTACTCAAATAGCAGCAGCTACCCTAGCGCGCGCACTAAGCCTTGGGTGTTTTGTTTAAGGGTGCGGGCAATCATAAAGTAGCCTAGCCCCGCCACAAAAGCGCCCCCCGCGAGCGGCCCTATCAACCAAATATGAGGGTGTAGTTTACCCGCTAAATCAAACATTTGTTGTTGCACAATCAACAGCGCAATATCGCTGAAAAACGCCGCCACTAACCCCGCTAAGCCGCCAAGTAATAAAAACTCATACAAGGTGGCATTTTTAATCAAGCGGCTTTTAGCCCCTAAGGTGCGCAGTATCACTATTTCTTGCATGCGTTCGCCTAAGCTGGCCTGCACTTGCGATATAAGCACTAAAGCCCCGCACAGCACCACGATAACCAGCACAAAACCAATGGCTAACGACACTTGCTCGATGGTTGATTGAATTTGTTTCACAAAATTATTAACGTCGATTGCGGTTATGGTGGGATAGCTGCGTAATAGTTGGCTAAAATCTTGTTTTTGCTCAGGCTCTATGCGCACCGAGGAAATGTAGGTTGCCGGAAAATCTTTAAGCACATCGGGGCTCAAAATAATGAAAAAGTTTGGCTTTAAGGTCGCCCAGTTTACATTACGTACACTGGTAATTTTAGCGTCAAACGACTGTGCACCAATTAAAAAGGTCAGTGTATCGCCTAGCTTCACATCTAAGCGCTTCATCATTGACTCTTCAACCGACGCTTCGGCTTGTGCATTTTTGCCAAACCATTGTCCTTGCACTATTTCGTTTTGTGCCGGCGGCGTATCAAGCCAGGTTAAATTTAGCTCACGGCCAATACCTGCACGGGCCTCTTCGTCTTTTTTCTCGTTGTCTTGTAATGATACTTCTCGTGCCACCAGCTCGCCATTGACCGCATTTACCCGCCCACGAATAGTGGGGTAAAACTCTGACACCTGAATATTTTTTTCTGCCAAATACTCATTCACAGGAGCAAGTTCATTTTGCGTAATATTGACCAAAAACGCATTCGGCGCGTCGCTTGGCAATTGCGATTGCCAATCGGCGATCATGTCATTTTTAAGTACCACTAAAAACAGCAACAATTTAATTGCTAAAGAAAAACTGATCAGTTGCACCGCATTAACGTTGGCGCGTTTTTGAATAGACGCAATTGCCAGTGACCAACTATTTCCTGGCTTTAAGCCAAGCTTACGGCCGCCGCCAAAAATGAGTTTAGAGAGCAAAAACAACACGCCAATTAAGGCCAAGGTAGATAAAAACAAAATAAGGGTGATTTTTATATTACTGCTAAATAGCCACATAAGTAAAAACACCGTGAGCGCGCTTAAGCCTAAATGCACTCGGCTAACCGCTAACTGATCACCCAGATTACGACGTAATACCCGCAGCGGCGGTATATCAAATAAGTCGAATAACGGCTTAATAGAAAACATTACTGCACAAATTACCCCGGTGCTAATGGCCACCAACCAGGGTTTGATACCCGCCATAGGAAGGTTCATGCCCATGCTTTGCGCCAAATAATGACTCGCCACGGCTTGTAAACCGTAGCCAATTAACAAGCCGACACTCACCGCCATAAAACACACTAACAATAAGTGCGTAAGATAAATTTGACGGATCATCGCGCGACTGCCCCCTAAGGTTTTCATCATCGCAACAGGATCGTACTGACGTTCACAATAGCGCTTTGCCGAAACGGCAATCGCCACCGCCGCTAAAATAATGCCTAGTAAGCCGGCAAGCAGCAAAAAGCTCTCAGCCCGATTTAGGCTATTAGAAATAGGCGACTGGCGGTCTTTTACTCCATACCATTGCTGGTTTTCTTGTAACTGTGGCTTTAGCCAACTATAAAATGCATTAATGTCGCTTTCATCCCCGGCATACAGCTGGCGATAAAATACGCGACTGCCGGGCTGTATTACTTCGGTCTTTTCAACATCGTCAATATTAATAAGCACGCGACGACTACTGGAAAATACATTAAAAGGCGCATCGGGCTCTTCTACAATTACTTTTTCAACATTAAATAGCGCCGCACCTAGCTCAACCACATCGCCAATATCAATATTTAAACTATAAAAAACCGACTCGCTAAGCCACACATTGCCAAGGGTTGGCCCACCGTTGGCAATCTCAGTCGCACCGTTTAGGCTTGACTTCACTTTAAGCTGCCCTTTTAACGGGTATTCGCTAGACGCCGCTTTTACCGAGCTAAATTGCATTTCGTCATTAGCAAACAGCATGGTATCGAAATACAACATTTGCGCCGTGGCTAAATTTTGCTGTTGAGCTTGGGTAATAAACGCGCTATCAATTTTATGATTACTCGCCAGCACTCGATCGGCGGCAATAAATGCACTGCTTTTTTGCGCAATACTTTGTGAAATTCGCTCAGTAACCATAGACAGAGTAAGAACCGTTAATACAGCTAAGGCAATAGCAGCACTAATAACGGTTAGTTCGCCGCGGCGAAACTCTCGGGCAAATAACTTCAGCGCTAACTTAGCCCACATGTGCCATTTCCTCTGCTGAATTTTTAACTAAACATCCGCCTTCAATTTGAATAATATGCTGACACTTATTCGCTAACGCGTCGTCGTGAGTCACTAAAATAAGCGTGGTACCGTGTTGCGAGTTTAAATCGAATAATAACGATTCGATCATTTTACCGTTTTTGCTGTCTAGGTTTGCCGAGGGCTCATCGGCAAACAGTATTTTAGGAGTACCAATAAACGCGCGGGCAATCGCCACACGTTGTTGCTCGCCACCAGAGAGTTGCGACGGGTAATGATCTATTCGGTGACTTAAGCCCACTTTTTCTAGCAAAGTAAGCGCTTGTTGTTTAGCATCGCGCTCTCCTGCAAGCTCTGCAGGCAACATAACGTTTTCAAGTGCCGTTAAACTTTGCACTAACATAAACGACTGAAACACAAAGCCCACTTTTGCCGCACGCAAAGCTGCACGGGCTTCTTCATCGAGATTATGTAACGGCTGGCCATCAAGCATAATTTCACCGCTTGTGGCGGTATCTAAGCCTGCCAATAAACTTAATAACGTGGATTTGCCTGAGCCAGACGTGCCCACTACCGCAACCGACTCGCCATGCTTGACATTAAAGCTGATGTCGCTGAGGATGGGCAGCTCACCTTCAAAGGTAGAGACGACTTTAGACAGACCATTTACTTGAATTATATTTAATTGAGAAAGCGCTGACATATGACTCATTCAATCCTACGTTTTGTATTCGTTTTATTTTTAGTTATCAAGCCACTAAGTGCAGCAGCCGACAACACCATTTTAATACTTGGTGATAGTTTAAGCGCAGCCTACGGACTTAAACAAGAGCAAGGCTGGGTAAAGTTGTTACAAGATAAGTACGATGCCGAGCAACGTAATATCACCCTAGTTAATGCCAGTATTAGTGGTGAAACAACTGGCGGCGCACTGCGACGAGTCGATAGTTTGCTAGCACAGTACCAACCCACACATGTATTAATTGAGCTTGGAGCCAACGACGGTTTACGTGGTTTTCCAGTTAAAACAATGCAAGCTAACTTAACAGCCTTAATAGAAAAAAGCCAAGCCGCCAACGCGAAAAGCGCGTTAATGGAAATTTACATTCCCCCTAATTACGGCCCACGGTATAGCAAAATGTTTACCGACAGCTTCACACAAGTAAGTGAAGCGACCAATGCTTACCTAATGGAGTTTTTTGTGCTTAAAGTCGCGGGCCAAAGCGACCTGATGCAAAACGATAACTTGCACCCTAACAAAATTGCACAACCTATTCTACGAGACGAAATGTATAACACGATCAATAACTGGTTAAATAATAATTAATAGTGCAACTTTTCAGTGTAAGGCTCAACTATTTCGCCCCTAGTTGCGCAATAAACACCCAAACAAACAAATGCTTATTGATTTTTTAAAAAATACACGTACTATTGCATCCAACGTCGGTATGTAGCGCAGCTTGGTAGCGCACTGTCATGGGGTGGCAGGGGTCGAGAGTTCGAATCTCTCCATACCGACCAATTAAATCAATACCTTACCTCAATTTATAAATCTCTCGTTTTAACCTACAGTATTGCGTGTAGCCAATGTGTAGCCACTCTACTCTTTTTTTATAGTCGGGAATTAAAATTCAACTCTTCAATTGCTCGTGCGTACTGGTTGCGAATCCCCCTTCTACGGTGTAGGAAAATACCCTATAAAAATTTAGCTAGCTTGCTGTATTGTTCTAGGCTATTTCTAAGCCCCCATACACCCGAAAACCCGTTTCTTTGTAAATATCTAAATAAGCTTTTACGCGTCCATGTATTACCCCAACTAGTTTTTAAGTTTATGTTATTTAAATGATTAACTAAATACTGGTAGCTAGGGTTTTTATATTTATGCGATTCATTAAGCTTTAATACCAGCGCTTTAAATACTAGTTTATCGTTATCAATTCTATGCTGTGTATTCATATATCCTCCTTAGAAGGTCATATTATACCCTTTTATTACAATCATTTCGGGCGATTCAGTTAGGCATAAAATTGTGTTCAATAAGAAGGCTATGGATAATAAAACTTAAATGGCTTGAATTTGTCAGCGCCTTTTGTAATTCTAATAACACTAAAACTACTAAGGACGGTTATGTTTTTATCAGATAATCAACAATCAAAAGCTTCAAATACCAAAACCGAATGGACTTTAAACGACAAAGGCCTAACCAATAACTTTACTGAAACAACTTATGAGATTGAGCACCTCAGCTTTTCACTAAAAAAAGATGGTTACAAAGGTGTCGCATCAATATTTTATAACAATGAATTCCTTTGCAATTTAATCACGACTTATAGCCTATCTGGTGTGTATAAAAAACATGGCATCAAAGAAAACACAACGATAAATAATAATATTAATGAAAAGCTTTTAGATGTAAACAACAATGAAATTACGCTCTCTAGTGTACTACTCAGCTTTAAATCAAAAGACTATGGTATAGCAGGTTTGAGGACTGTTGATTGTAAATCCTCTTATGATCTCCTTTTCTATGGTAAATATATAACGAGTGTGTCTAAAGAAACTGCTCATAAGATAGAGGCTACAAAAAATATATATCTAAATACGAAACTCTCAGCTTTAAATGAAAGAATAAAAAATAACCTAAGCGAAATTGAAAAAAGAAAAGATAGCCTCACTGCAAAAAACTTTAAAGTAATTAGAAGCCCTAACGAAGTTGTGCTTACTACTGAAACAGCATCAAATTTAAAAGTGCTCAAAAGGTTGGACGTTATAACTGCTGAGTGTGTTTATGGCATGAATATATTCAAAGATATATTTGCAAGTCTTAGTGATACTTTCGGCGGAAGAAATAAAAGTATACAAAACACGCTAAGAGATGCCCGCAAAACAGCCTTGGCGGAGTTGAGAAAAGAGGCCTTTTCATTAGGTGCTAACGCGGTAATTGGTATTGATTTAGATTACAGTGAGATATCAGGTGGTGGGAAGTCTGGTATGTTATTTATTGTTGCTTCTGGCACTGCGGTAATAGTTGAGTAATATAACTTAGGTAATAGCCCAAAGTATTTTGGGCTTATCATTACTTATTAAATACTTTTTTGATTAGGGTTATTACTTCATCGTTACCATGTAACTCTGCGTACTCTAATGGTGGAATAGAAAAGTCTGTATAAGAAATGTCTTGAGCGGTATCCAAAATATTTTTTATGCCTTCAATATTATTATCCGCAATAGCATTAAGTAACGTTTTCTGGTTGTTTTCGACTTGAGCAGAGGCGTTATTCTCTGGCTGTTCTTTATTACAATGTTTACAAATGATAGCTTCTGATTTTATTAATTCAGCACAAAATGGACATTTCTTTTGTGTACCTAAGGCTAGTGCTTTGCTCTCGAGAGTTTGATTGTCCTTTTTAGCAACAAGCGCTAATACTATACCAAGGGGCCCAAGCACAAAACCAACTAAAAACCATAAAAAGCCGCTTCTTCCTTTATTACTTCCAGCAATGCCAGTTATTAATCCACACAAACAAAAAAAGACAATAAAACCCACTGACATACTATTTCCCTATATATTTTATTTTTAATTTCATCGACATATTACATGTCATTCCCAGGAAATATAAACTTTTTAATTTTAAATTTTTCTGCTTCATCTTTAGGGGAGGCTGCTGTTAGCTCAATTCTCTTACCGTAAAATTTACTATCGTGAAACTCAGCTATGGTATAAAAACCGTTTGAATCATTAAACCAAATGATTCCTCTTTTTGACCCTTTAGTTATTATTTTAGTCGGATCTCCATACTGCTTTAATAGTTCTTTTTCTATATCACTAAATGAATAATTCAAATCTTCCTCACTTAGCTCTAAGTTTATTTTGTGGATAATTCCGTTAGCTACTTTTACTGTTATTTTTGTAGGAGAGTTAAAAAAAGTAGTTGGTATTTCACACGTAAAGCTATTACCTGACGAGCTGTAATCAAGTGTTTCATCTGGGCAAACGGAGAGCCTTTCGCTAATCGTGAATCCTTTAATTGAAGAAAAGTTCATCTTTTTTTCTGGGAGTTCAGAACATGCGGTTATAACCAATAGTGAAAGTGAAAAAAATTGTTTCATCATATTAAAAATCCATTTTGAAATTGAGTCCATATTCAGACTAGCATAACCCTCAAC
>NZ_JBFJHD010000078.1:0-12995 GCF_041613455.1 Pseudoalteromonas sp.
CTATTGTAATTATTATTTAATAAAAAAGCCGCAAATAGCGGCTATACAGTAACAAAGTATATTAAAAGTACAATAAAAGTACATTATTAATGCAGATTGATAACTTAAAGCGGATAGTTATAACTATCCGCAAAGCGGTGGTCTTCGCCTGTGTGGTCAAATGCTGTTTTAAACATAAGTGACTGGCACGCGCATAACAGCCTTGCAGTAACAAGGCTTAAAGGCGTTTATTATATTTATAGTGTTTAAACTGCAGTTGTTAAGGTTAACGCCTGGCTATGCTGTGGCAGTGTCCAGTCAATGAAATTTTGCTTTTCAGTTAAATCGAACACGGTGCTTCCTGCTAAGTGATTAATAATGGTAGCGCTGCGCCATGCCATTAGACTGAGTTGCGGCTCTGCGATGCCGTGGCTGTTTATTCCAGCATTAACAGCATAAATTTGGTTTTTATGTTGGTGTTGCCATTTTACGTTAAAATGCCTGTCTAGCGTGAGTTTGCCGTCATCGTCTAACTCTAACCAAGGTTTCAGGGGTAACAGGTAGTTAGGTAGGGTGGTGGCAAAGCCAGTGGCCAGAATGACATAGTCAACATCCAGCAGTTCCTCTGTTTGATTGAGCGAATTATAACACTGCATGGTATAACCATTGTTGTACGGTGTGAGTTGTTGCGCAGTACGATTGGGTAACAAATGCAACCATTTACGCTCCCCATTAACCTCAAAGTGTTGGTACAGGTATTGATAAATCTGTTTTAAGCACTCTGTAGTAATACCATCACTAGACAGCTTTTGCGCTTTTATTTCACGCTTTTTACTTAGCTCGGGTAAGTTAAAAAAGCACTCAGTGTATTGTGGTGTGAAAAATTCATTAGTAAAGGTGGCTTCGTCTAAAGGCTGATAATTAGGGCGGCGAGACACCCAGTATAAATCTTTGGGCTTCCCCCAAACAGCCTGCAAACTATTGAGCACAATATCAGCGCCGGTTTGTCCGCCGCCCACCACGGCCACGCGTTTATTTGTTAAATCGAGCTGTCTGTTCATAATGTCACTGGCATGGAACACATGTTTGCCTAGCAATGGGGTAAATTTTTCTGGTACATGGGGCGCTTTGCCCGTACCGAGGCAAATATTTTTTGCGTGATATTCACCACGGTCAGTGGTAATAACAAAATGCTCACCGGTGTACGCAATAGCGTCGACAGCTTCATTAAAATGCAAGTTATCGAGTTTACTGGCTGCCCACGCCATATAGTTGGAAAACTCGCCACGACTGATCATGTTTATTTCCGTTGATAGGAAGCGATAAAAACGCTTGTTATCGACCAAATACGATAAAAAACTCACCGCACTTGTTGGAACGACTGCAGTGACCAAATCTTTTAAATAAGAGGTTTGCATATAAGCCTCAGGAAGTAATAACCCGGGGTGCCACGCAAAATGTGGTTTATTATCAAAAAAGCGATATTGCAACGCGTGCGTTTCGTTAAGTAACGCGGCGATACTTAAATTAAACGGGCCAATCCCGATACCAGCAAGGTCTAACATTGAAAATTCTCCTTGTAGAAGTTAACTTTTTCGATTGAAACAAGCGCAGCGCGCTTATGGGGAAACGCAAACTCATATTCTTTTATGAAGCCAAGTTTAGTGATTTGATTAAGCAGCCTGTGATTGTCGTATCTTGGCTCAAGGACAATTTTTTGCGTGTCTGGGCAGTCTAAAAACATAAAATGTGTAATCGCCTTACACCACGCTTTAAAAAAAGGCGTGCCTCGATAGGCCTCGTTCCCCACCAGCAGATGTAATCCTCTGTCGTGTGCTTGCCACGGGTAATAGGAAGCTATTCTGTCTTCACTTGCCCAATACACCTCAAAGTAACCAAACGGTTCATCGTCGAAATAGCCAATTAAGGGCAAGTTATACGGGGTGGTTAATTTATTCGCTAAATAGCGTTTAAGCGCCTCTTTAGGTAACTCCATTTGCCAAAACTCACTCACCCGAGGATCATGCATCCACGTATAAAAGCGCGCTAAATCATCGTGTGGGTGAGCCACTTTAAAACTAACCCATTTACCCAGTTCATGATCAAAACGGCGATAAACTTGTTGCGTTAAATTTCTATTGCGCGGCGGGCACGCTCTTGCAGCAAAACGCTCGTTATATTGCGCTCTGGGGGTCTCATTTAGACCATTAATAGGGTGGCTATAAAATTCAAAACGTGACACGCTTTCGGCGTTAAAAGCGGCTATAAATGCCTGCCATGCTGCAGAAGTGTGCCAGCTAGTTTGCGGTAATTGCAGGTGTTTTATTTGCGGGTGCCAATAAAAAAGCCCATCAAGCAGTAATAACAGTTGCTCTAACGATTGCACCTGGCGATTAAAGGCTGCGACAAAGCAATGATCAAAGCACAGCTCACCGTGCAAAGACAGTTGTTGGCAGCGGCTGATCACACCCGATGGCTGCTTTTCAATGGGGAAACGCTGTTTAAATAACATATTGGTTTTCCTCTTGCTCGCTGTGCGCCACTAAATTGGCCATCTGAAAATAGATAACAGCAGGATCAGCAAGTGTGTTTTCGTTATCGCCGGCTAAATAGCAGTAAAAATTGCCCTTACACTGAAAGTGAGATTGCGTCAGGATTTGTTGTAAACAACGTGGATCGTGTGCTGAATCAGCAATACTGGCGAGTGCGGTGTGTAGTTTGTTACACCAGGCTTGCTCATCGCCAAATCCCAACATGCTCAGCGCGGCGATAACCGCATAACCACTGTTGATAATCACGTAGTATGGAAAGTAGCGTGAAATTTGCTGTGCGCTCCAATGATGCTCAATACCCGAATGGATAGTGTGATCTTGCTCACTGAATAACGCGATACCACGCTCAGAAAAACCCATTCCCTGACAGTCACGAATAAAGGTTTTACTGGGTAACCCTTGTGCAAACTCAATCACAATATTTTGCTGGTGGGCTAAACACACTAAACCAAGGTTGGCTTGTAAGTCGCACAGCGGTACGAGCACCTTTTCACAAAAAGCGCTAAACCATAGCTCTGCTGCTTGCGCTAAGGTGACGTGGTTAGTTTGGCTGACCTGCTGCAGTTGTTGTTGCAGCAAATGGCGTTGATCATCCATCGGCAGTTGGCATAAAGTGGCCAGCATCAGGGTTTCATTTTCAAAACACAGAGGCTGATTTTCTCTAAATAACAGAATACTTTCTTCAATTACGTTGCCATTAAACTGTAAACCGCACCAAGCAGGCTCTTGTAAAATAACAAACTCGGGGTAGCGTTGTTGCCACTGGGCGTAGCTGTGCGTTTGACACGCATTAAATATGCGCAGGCCGCGTTGACACTCTTTTACTGACAAGGTCCTAAGTGAATTGGTGAGTTTTATATTGAGTGAGAATTTTAGTTGGTAATCAACCTCAGCTTGGCACACAGCACGCACCGATGAGGTGGCCGACCACGCTAACCCATGGGCGCCAAGTTCAGTAATTAAATTATCGTTAAGCATGCACGCAATGCTGGGCAGGCTTTTTAAGTACTGCCATTGCCAGGGATGCATTGGCAGCACAGCATAATGTGCATTGCAGTGGGGTAGTAAGCTTGCTGCGCTTTGCGATAAAACGGTGTTTAAATACGTGTCGATACTGGCACCTTCTGCAGCACCGGTTAAACACTCTCTTGCCACTTTTAACCACACCAACGCAAATTTGGCGCCAAACTCAGGGCTGTATTTAGCCCAGTCATGCTGCGCTAGTTGCTCGCGACTTTTAGCTGCCGGATGAAAGTTGTGTCCGGCGAGCAAGCCTTGTTCAGCAGCAATAAAAGTTAACGGGCCGGTGTTTAATTGCTTGATATTGGGATGCGCTTGCACAGCAGCGGCAATAAACGCTTGGCTTTGTAGTACGTGAGCCGCAAATAAATCGCGTTGTTGGGGTGAGAAAGTGGTGATTTTATCACCGTTATTTAACAAGTGAGGCAGAGCCGCTGCAAACTCGATGTGCTCAAGCTGTGTGTTAGTTAATAAATAAATGTCACCGCGATAGTGATGCAACCCAACGGCTGAAAAATAATGCAACGGAAACAGCATACTTTGTTGCTGATTAAGTGTAATACAAATGCAGTGCGTGTCTTGATAGGGGAGCTGTTGCCAATTGTTATTTTCCCGTAAATAGGCATTGGCAAAGCTTGACCAACTAAAACTTTTTTGCAGCATGGAGATAGTCCTTTTAATTAAATGTCATTGCTAATGATAATTGTTCGCATTATCATGTCAAGAAAATTTAATAGGACGGTATGACATTGATTAATAAACACCTTATTTGGCTGATAGTAGGAGGGGGCCTTTTAGGGGTCAGTCAGCAAATCGCAATAGTGGTACTGCCTTTACTTGCAAAGGTAATGGCGGTGTCTTACGAAAGCTTAGTTAACTGGCAGGCGTTAGGCTCCTTGTTGTTTTTATTCTCCAGTGTATTTTGGGCAAAGGCCGTCGCCAAGCACGGCATAACATGGGTGGTTAAAGTATCTACGGTGGGCTTTTTACTCAGTAACCTGATGTTGCTGTGTTTATGGCTCAATCATCAGTGGTTAGCGACCACTATGATGCTGGCGATATTTATCGTTAGTCGTGTTTGCCATGGCGTATTTAGCAGCGGCATAGTCCCTCAATTACAAACCAGTGCGCTGATGCTTTACCCACACAATAGCGTTGCGGCGCTGGCGAAAGTCGCACTTGGCGGCACCCTAGCGCGCTGCTTAACACCCTTGCTGTGTATGGGTTTACTGATGTTCTCTGCTACGTGGGTATTTGCTCTGCCAATCGTATTAGCGATGTGTGTTCTGTGGGCAACGCCGCGTTTAGCAAAAGTGCAGCTGCCCCTTAATAAAGCGCGCAAAGTGACGCAGCATCGGGGGTTATTAGTAGTGGCTTTGCTAAGTGCATTTTGCCTGTGTTATGGGCAGTTTAGCCTAGTACATGTGTTTGCACGCTTTATCCCTGATAACAGTATCGCGGTGAGTCAATGGGTGGCAGGTAATTTGGCGCTAACGGCGTGCTTAAGTAGCTTTAATCAACTGTACTACATTAAAAAGCGGCAAATGAACGCTGAAAAACTATTAATAGCGAGCGTCGCTTTCGCGTTGTTAATGGCTGGGGTTGCTAGTTTAGTAAATAGCTTAGTGGCAGTATGTGTCTGTATTTCATTGCTGTTTATGGCATTAAATAGCGCAACATTGGCTTATACGAATGTGATTGTGGCACACACCAGCTCGCAGTTTACCAACTACATTACGTTAGTGCATACCCTAGGTTATGCGCTGGGAGCGCTCTGGATTAACTTTTCCTTTGCTCAGCCCTTTGCGGTTATTTGTGTAGCATTGAGTGTGGTATTTGCGATTATTGTAACGCGTTATATTCGCTTTGCGTATTTATCACAGTGCAGTTAAAGCGTCCCTAAATGAATTTTTTAATGATGATTTATGTCCATAAAGTCTGTATAAACGACACTCACTGAACGATGACATTTTGAATGAGGAAAATTATGACCAACATAGCCATTTTTGGTGCCAATGGCCGCATGGGCAAAGTTTTATGTGAAGCCTCGTTAACTTCACCAAACACAACGTTGGCAGCGGCTTATGTGCGCGATGCACATGAATTAATTGGCAGCCCAGTACAAGCGTGTATAACCCAAGGGCAAACAGAAGTGACTTTTTCGGCTGAGTCTGAGATTGGCAAAGATATTGATGTAGCCATTGATTTTACCCTTAAGCAAGGGATGCGCAAACATTTGCAAACCGCGATTGCGACTAAAACTCCTTTGGTGATTGGCACCACAGGCCTAGAGGCCAGTGATATGCAGGCATTGCAACAGGCTGCGCAGCAGATCCCTATCGTATTTGCGCGCAATTACAGTGTGGGCGTTAATCTATTACTTAATTTAGTACAAACAGCCGCCACTAAAATGGGCGATGATTTAGACATCGAAATATTTGAAGCGCACCACCGCCATAAAATAGATGCGCCTTCGGGCACTGCGCTGGCGATAGGTGAAGCGATTGCCGATGCCAAAGGCTGGGATCATGATACGGTAGCGGTGTATGATCGCAGCCAAGTAGAGCAAGCTAAAACACAGCATGAAATCGGTTATTCAGTGCTTAGAGGCGGTGATATAGTAGGTGAACACACGGCATACTTCGCAACTATGGGTGAAAGGCTCGAATTAACCCATAAAGCCAGTTCCAGAATGACGTTTGCCCTAGGTGCAATAAGAGCTGCAGCGTGGTTAAAAAATAAACCAGCAGGACTTTATGATATGCAAGATGTGCTAGATCTGAAGTAGTTAACTGCTGTTTTTAACTATTTCACTGCGAATTAAGCGACAAACAGTTATTTAATCAAATTTGTAAATAGCGTTAGATCTGAAAGGCAACTTCATGTAAAATGCAGCCAATTTGCCAAAAATTCATAATTGCGTGTTTCCAAATATACCCAAGTGGCTTGTAAAAAGCGGGGTTCAGTGGGAATGAAGTAGTTTTCGGCAAGAAAAAATGATTGAAGGTTTAGTCTTATTTTATCGGCGTCATTTAACACTGTTGTAAACGATTTTATCCACAGAAACTAGCTATATAGCAATCGCCTGGGTATTGGCGGGGTTTAAGCATTGTGCTTAGTCCCGTTTTTTACTGTTAGGAGGTTAATTTGACTAAATCCGCTCTGTTAGTCCTAGAAGACGGCACAGTGTTTCGCGGTACTGCAATCGGCGCTGACGGCATGTCAGTCGGTGAAGTAGTATTTAATACGTCTATGACTGGTTATCAAGAAATTTTGACTGATCCATCATACGCGGAACAAATCGTAACTTTGACGTACCCACACATAGGTAATACGGGTACTAATAGCGAAGACGAAGAAGCGAATCAAATATGGGCGAAAGGCCTAGTGATCCGTGATTTGCCACTGCTAGCGAGTAATTTTCGTAACGAACAATCGTTAGCTGATTACTTAAAACAACGTAATATTTTAGCTATTGCGGACATCGACACCAGAAAGTTAACCCGTATTTTGCGTGATAAAGGCGCTCAAAACGGCTGTATCATTGCCGGTGACGAATTAGACGAGAATAAAGCGCTTCAAGCCGCGCAAGCCTTCCCAGGCTTAAAAGGTATGGATTTAGCAAAAGTAGTCTCAACCAAGGAAAATTTTGAGTGGCGCGAATCAAGCTGGACATTGGGCGCAGGGTTTAAAACCTTAGATGCAGCCGATGAAAAGTTTCATGTTGTGGCCTATGACTTCGGTGTAAAGCGTAATATTTTACGTATGCTTGTTGATCGTGGTTGTAAACTCACTGTTGTACCGGCACAAACCCCCGCTGCTGACGTACTGGCTTTAAACCCTGATGGTATCTTTTTATCTAATGGCCCGGGTGATCCCGCCCCGTGTACTTATGCCATTGATGCAATTAAAACCTTCCTAGAAACCGATACACCTATTTTTGGTATTTGTTTAGGCCATCAATTATTAGCCCTTGCCTCGGGTGCAACCACAGTAAAAATGAAGTTCGGCCACCATGGCGCAAACCACCCAGTAAAAGATTTAGAGCGTGATGTCGTAATGATCACCGCACAAAACCATGGTTTTGCTGCCGATGAAGCGACACTGCCTGATAACTTACGTGCTACACACAAATCGTTATTTGACGGCACATTGCAAGGTATTCATCGTACCGATAAGCCTGCCTTTAGTTTCCAAGGTCACCCTGAAGCAAGCCCAGGCCCACACGATGCAGCCCCATTATTTGATCACTTCATCGATTTGATGCAAGCGCGTAAACACTAATTTAACCGGAGTAACAATGCCAAAACGTACCGACATAAAAAGCATTCTTATCTTAGGCGCAGGCCCAATTGTTATTGGTCAGGCTTGTGAATTTGACTACTCTGGTGCACAAGCGTGTAAAGCACTGAGAGAAGAAGGCTATCGAGTTATTTTAGTTAACTCAAACCCAGCAACGATTATGACCGACCCAGAAATGGCCGATGCGACGTACATCGAACCGATTCATTGGGAAGTGGTAGAAAAAATAATTGAAAAAGAAAAACCAGACGCAGTGTTGCCAACCATGGGTGGCCAAACCGCGTTAAACTGTGCCCTTGAGCTTGATAAGCAAGGTGTATTAGCAAAACATGGCGTTGAGTTAATTGGCGCAACCGCAGATGCTATCGATAAAGCTGAAAACCGCGAACGTTTCGATGCTGCGATGAAAAACATCGGCTTAGAATGTCCACGTGCTGAAATTGCGCACTCAATGGATGAAGCCCGTGACATTATTAAACGCATTGGTTTACCGTGTATTATTCGCCCGTCGTTTACTATGGGCGGCACCGGCGGCGGTGTAGCGTATAACCTTGAAGAGTTTGAAGAAATTTGTGAACGCGGGTTAGATTTATCGCCGACCAACGAATTGCTTATCGATGAGTCACTGATCGGTTGGAAAGAGTACGAAACCGAAGTGGTACGCGATAAAAACGACAACTGTATTATTGTTTGTACCATTGAAAACTTCGATCCAATGGGCGTGCACACCGGTGATTCAATCACCGTAGCTCCGGCGCAAACCCTCACTGACAAAGAATACCAAATAATGCGTAATGCCTCGATGGCCGTACTGCGTGAAATTGGTGTTGAAACCGGTGGTTCAAACGTACAGTTTGGTATTAATCCGGTTGATGGCCGCATGGTGATCATTGAGATGAACCCACGGGTATCACGCTCATCGGCATTGGCATCAAAAGCCACCGGTTTCCCGATTGCTAAAATTGCTGCAAAACTGGCGGTAGGTTACACCCTTGACGAGCTACAAAACGACATTACTGGCGGTAAAACCCCAGCGTCTTTCGAGCCGGCAATCGATTACGTGGTAACCAAAATTCCTCGCTTTAACTTTGAAAAATTTGCCGGTGCCAACGACCGTTTAACCACGCAAATGAAATCAGTGGGCGAAGTAATGGCAATTGGTCGTAACCAACAAGAGTCATTACAAAAAGCATTACGTGGCCTTGAAGTGGGCGCGACGGGTTTTAACCCCATCGTGGCACTTGACGACCCGAAAGCAAAAGAAAAAATCATCCGTGAATTACGCGAGCCAGGCGCTGAGCGTATTTGGTACATAGCCGATGCTATGCGCCATGGGATGAGCGTCGAAGAAGTGTACGAGCTGACTAAAATAAACCTCTGGTTCTTAGTACAAATCGAAGACATCTTAAAAGACGAAGCGAAAATCTCTGAAGTAGGTATGGCTGGTTTAAATGCCGACTTCCTACGTAAGTTAAAACGTAAAGGTTTTGCCGACCCACGCATTGCAGAAATTGCCGGTGTATCAGAAGCGGAAATTCGTAAAAAGCGTCATCAGTTAAACATTTTACCGGTGTACAAGCGCGTTGATACCTGTGCGGCAGAGTTTAGCTCTGATACGGCGTACATGTACTCAAGCTACGATGAAGAGTGTGAAGCTAATCCAACCGAGCGTGACAAAATCATGGTCATTGGTGGCGGCCCTAACCGTATCGGCCAAGGTATCGAATTTGATTACTGTTGTGTACACGCGGCATTGGCGCTGCGTGAAGATGGTTATGAAACCATTATGGTTAACTGTAACCCAGAAACAGTATCAACCGATTACGATACCTCAGACCGCTTATACTTCGAACCGATTACCCTTGAAGACGTGCTAGAAATTGTGCGTGTTGAAAAGCCAGTGGGTGTTATCGTGCAGTACGGTGGTCAAACGCCACTGAAACTTGCCCGTGAACTTGAAGCTAACGGCGTACCAGTGATTGGTACTTCGCCGGATGCAATTGACCGCGCCGAAGACCGTGAACGTTTCCAACAACTGGTTGAGCGTTTAGATTTACTACAACCAGAAAATGCCACGGTAACGTCAACTGAAGAAGCGATTCTTAAGTCAGTTGAAATTGGTTTTCCACTGGTAGTACGTCCGTCGTATGTACTTGGTGGCCGTGCGATGGAAATTGTTTACGACGAGCAAGACTTACGTCGTTATATGACCGAAGCAGTGCAAGCCTCAAATGAAGCCCCGGTATTACTCGACCGTTTCTTAGATAATGCGATAGAAGTTGACGTTGACGCTATATGTGACGGCGAGCAAGTGATTATTGGCGGCATTATGGAACACATCGAGCAAGCGGGTGTGCACTCAGGTGACTCGGCCTGTTCATTACCGGCACATACGTTATCGCAAGAAGTGCAAGATGTGATGCGTAAGCAAGTAACTGGTATGGCACTTGAGCTTGGCGTTGTAGGCTTAATGAATACTCAGTTTGCAGTAAAAGACGGCCAAGTGTACTTAATTGAAGTGAATCCGCGTGCAGCACGTACCGTACCGTTTGTGTCAAAAGCAACGGGTGTGGCGCTGGCCAAAGTAGCAGCACGTTGTATGGCGGGTCAGTCGTTGGCAAGCCAAGGTATTACTAAAGAAGTACTGCCACCTTATTACAGCGTTAAAGAAGTGGTATTGCCATTTGCTAAGTTCCAAGGCGTGGATCCAATCCGTGGCCCAGAAATGCGCTCAACCGGTGAAGTGATGGGTGTTGGTGATACTTTCGCCGAAGCGTTCGCAAAAGCGCAATTAGGTGCAAGCAATACTTTACCACGTGGTGGCCGCGCGCTATTATCTGTGCGTAATAGCGATAAGCCACGTATTGTTGAACTTGCCAAAATCATGACCGACCTTGGTTTTGAAATAGACGCAACAGGTGGCACGGCTGCTGCACTGGAAGATGCTGGCATTACGGTTCGCCGTGTAAACAAAGTATTTGAAGGTCGCCCGCACATTCTTGATAGAATCAAAAGTGGCGAGTATAGCTATATCGTTAATACCACCGAAGGTCGCCAAGCGATCGAAGATTCGAAGGTGTTACGTCGTGGTGCTTTACAGCACAAAACCAACTATACTACGACCTTGAATGCAGCGTTTGCTAACTGTATTGCTAACCAAGCAGACGACCGTAGCAAAGTGACGTCAGTTCAAGAACTACACCTGCGATTGAACTAAGGAAATGTGCCAAGGCCGTGTTGCGCGGCCTTGGGATTAAGTGAGAAAAGTATGCAATCAATTCCGATGACAGTTCGTGGCGCAGAGTTACTGCGTAAAGAACTTACTGAATTAAAAAATGTTACCCGTCCTAAAATTATCGCGGATATTGCCGATGCCCGCGAACATGGTGACTTAAAAGAAAATGCTGAGTATCACGCTGCGCGTGAACAACAGGGTTTTTGTGAAGGCCGAATTCAAGAAATTGAAGCGAAACTTTCTAATGTACAAATAATTGATGTGACCAAAATGCCCAATACCGGCAAGGTTATTTTTGGTACCACGGTGACTATTGTCAATGTTGACACCGATGCTGAAGTAAAATATCAGATTGTGGGTGATGACGAAGCCAATATTAAAGAGAACCGTATTTCGGTTAACTCACCGATTGCGCGCGGCTTGATTGGTAAACAAGCCGATGATGCAGTGATCATTGAAACCCCAAAAGGCAACGTTGAGTACGAAATCATCGAGGTTGAGTATATTTAATACTTCACTTACCTGCTTTATTAACAACCAGTGTTGCTAAAACACTGGTTTTTTTGTTTAAAAGTGTTAAAACGGCGGCAGCTAACTGGCCTTAATTTTTTTACTTTGCTACTCTACAGCTGCTGCTAATCAAGCAGTTTATTTGGAGATTTTATGAACGATACCGACCATCCCTCTAGCGTGAGGGTAGAAAAGTAACCCGCCTCGGTATTGATATTGTTTAAATCTACCTAAGCGGTAGAGTCCCCTCATTGTTATATATTTTTCTTCCCTTTGAATTCTAGAATTAAGTAATGAAATTAGTGCTATTTATCATTCAGCGCCAGAGCACAGCAATTGCTATGGTCTAGTGTGAGTAAACGGTTAGTTTCATTATTTGATGGTCGTTACCTTGTAATATACCAAGGCGCATAATTAACTGTTATTGCGTATTGGTATTAGCCAATCGGGAGATTCGCCATGACGGTAATGAGCAAAAACTATGTAGAAAACCCCCCCAATTTTTCGCAAGCAGAGATCGGTGCGGCCAAAAAAGTATTTTTAGCACACAGTTATAGTAAACAAGTGCAATTACTGACCATAATGGATGTAGAGGAGGCGGTGGCCATTTTGCAGCACTGCTCTATTAGTTATGTGCAAGATTTAATTAGTTGTTTAGAAAAACAGGGGCACGATAAACAAGCGCGGCATTATGCCCACCAATTGGGCTTTATCCACTCAGAAGTGGAAACGGCACAAAGCTATTTAACCACCTCGGCGCTTGGGCATGTGCAACAGCGTATTGGGTGGATCATTGTATTAGCGTTACTTGGCATTGTGTCGGGGTTAATTATTACCCAATACGAAGACACGTTAAGTCAACTGGTATTATTGGCGGTGTATATGCCAGTTATTGCCGCAGCAGGAGGTAACACCGGCTCACAAGCGGCAACCTTAGTTATTCGTGCGTTAGCCACCGGCGAGCTGAAAAAAAGGCAGTGGCTTGCGGTGCTGCTCAAAGAAAGCCAAATTGCTGTTTGTTTAGCGCTTGCCGTAGCAGGGGTGATGATAATACGCATTATATTTTTCAGTGATGTTAAATCAGCGGGTGGTTTTGATTTACACCTTATTGCTGTGGCGATTGCGGTCGCGTTGTTTATTCAGGTTACGCTGTCGACGACACTGGGTGGATTACTGCCGATTTTAGCGCGAGCACTAAAGCTAGACCCTGCAGTATTAGTGAGTCCAGTGTTGGCCTCAATAGTGGATATATCGGGAATGTGGATATACTTTACCGTGGTAAATTATTTCTTAGAGATAGGCTAAGGGGGTTATCTGCTGGTGACTAATCCGGCTGTCACTATGACACTAATGATCCCGCTGTAATTAGCCTATGACGTTGTGCTTGGCCTACATGC
>NZ_JBFJHD010000079.1:0-12927 GCF_041613455.1 Pseudoalteromonas sp.
CGCTTATATGGATGGCTTTGCTGGGTTTCTAAGCGCTTGGTTTTTTATGTTTTTATTGGGGTCATTGTTCGGTAAGTTTATGGAAGATACAGGGGCAGCTGACAGTGTCGCCAGCTATATAGTTGGTAAGCTCGGTATGAAACATGCCGTACTCGCAGTGGTGATTGCCTGTGCAGTACTAACCTATGGTGGTGTCAGTGTGTTTATTGTCGCTTTTTCAGTGTACCCAATGGCACTGAGTTTATTTAAAGACGCCAATTTACCACGGCGTTTTATTCCGGCCACACTGGCATTCGGCTCGGTCACCTTCACCATGACTTCGGCAGGCTCGCCGGAAATTCAAAATTGGATCCCTATTAAGTATTTAGGTACCTCTCCCTATGCTGCCTGGGAAGTAAGTTTAGTAGTAGCTATATTTATGGCGGTATTTGGTTATTGTTGGCTGAATAAAATGATTAAAAAAGCGCTTGAAAAAGGCGAGCGTTTTAATCCCCGAGACGACGATCCCGTTATTTTAGAACGTGAGCGCCCGCATCCTATTACCGGAGTTATTCCATTATTAGTGGTGTTGATTTTATCATTTCTGTTGCACGACAGTTTACAACAAACAGCGTTGATAGTGGCGCTACTCGGTGGTGTTTTAAGCATTGCGATCATCAATTTTAAGTACTTCCACAACATGGCAAATGCTATCAACATGGGCACCACCGGTGCATTAGTGGCCATTGGTAATACTGCTGCGGTGGTGGGGTTTGGTGCGGTTGCTAAAGTGTCACCGGCATTTATTGCGGCAGTCGACGCCATGACTCACATGCCGGGTAATGAATTAGTTGGCGCGGCCGTAGCCGTGAGTGTAATAGCCGGATTAACGGGATCTGCCTCAGGAGGGCAAGCTATTGCACTGCCACTGGTTGCGCCTGGATATTTAGAGATAGGTGTTAACCCTGAGCAATTACACCGAGTGGTGGCCATCAGTTCGGGCGCATTAGATAGCTTGCCGCACAACGGATATGTGGTTACAACTATACGCGCTATATGTAAAGAAACCCATCAGCGGGCTTACTGGCCATTAGCTGCATTGACAGTGGTGATCCCATTAGTTGGGGTTGCACTTGCGCTTAGCTTATTCATCACTTTTTAAGGAATCGCAATGAAAACTAAATTTATGCTGAGTGTATTGCTGTTTATTGTTAGCACTGCGGTTTACAGCAATGAACATGCGGCCACTATGCTGGTAGAAAAACAGCATTTTACCACTAAAAATTTCACGACTGTGTCGGGCGTGACACTTAGCCAAGTTGATGTTGGTTGGGAGAGTTACGGCAATTTAAATGACGCCAAAGATAACGTTATTTTAATCACCCATTATTTTTCGGGCACCTCGCACGCAGCGGGAAAATATACTGCCGATGATGCATTACCGGGCTATTGGGATGCGTTAATTGGCCCCGGTAAAGCGATTGATACCAATAAATACTTTGTGATCAGCTCAGACACCTTAGTGAATGCTAACTGGCACGATCCTAATGTGATTACCACAGGCCCAGCTTCAACTAACCCAACTACTGGCCAACCGTATGGATTAGACTTTCCGGTGGTAACCATTACCGACTTTGTCGAGGTGCAAAAACGCTTACTCGATAGTTTAGGGATTAATAAATTACATGCGGTAATGGGGGCTTCGATGGGCTCGTTTCAGGCGCTGGAATGGGCGGTACGCTACCCAGAGCAAGTCGAGCGCTTAGTACATGTCATTGGTGCGGCAAGCATGGATGCATGGACGGTGTCGGCTCTTGAAAAATGGGCGATGCCAATTCGCTTAGATAAAAATTGGCAACAAGGTAACTACTACGGTAAAGCACGCCCGCTCGACGGCTTAACTGCTACCATGTTAAATATTACTCAAGATGCCATGCACCCGCTTAGTTACAATGCCAGCTTTCCTGACTTTAGCGTGCTTGATAACGCAGCGCTGCAAGACATTCGTACCTTACCTAAAGTAAATCAGACTTTAATGGCGCGTGCTCGAGCACGAGCAAAAACCCAAGATGCTAATCACATACTTTATTTAGTGCGAGCGTCACAATTATTTACGGCAGGGCGTGAGAGTAAGGTAAGTGACGCACTGAAAAAAGTGCAGGCAAAAACTTTATTACTCCCCGCCACTAACGACTTATTACTGCGTCCAGAAAATGTGCGCGAGATGCAATCAACACTGCAAGCGTTGGATAAAAACGTCACCTTGTCTGAAATTCAGGGGAGTTGGGGGCATTTAGATGGCATTTTTTCAATTACAGCTCAGGCACAGCAAATTCAAGATTTTTTAGCTAACTAGGAGGTTACATGAGCAAAACAGTATTAATCACCGGCGCAGCCAGTGGCATTGGTTTGCATATTGCTGAGCAGTTAGCGTTAGCTGGTCATTATATTATGCTGACTGACTTAAACCAGCAACAAGCAAAGAATGCCGCAGCGGCGATTGTCGCTAAAGGCGGGAATGCACAAGGATATGCACTTAATGTGGCCGACAGTGAGGCAATCGCAAATTTTTTTTCGCAATTAACCCAGCCAGTAGATGTACTAATTAACAATGCTGGAATCCAACATGTGGCAAAACTTGAGGAATTTCCGGCAGATAAATGGCAATTCTTACAACAAGTAATGCTGGTAGGTCCCGCTATGATGACCCAAGCAGTATTGCCGAACATGCGAAAACAAAATTTTGGCCGTATTATCAATATTGGCTCTATTCATGCGATGGTGGCTTCTAAATATAAGTCGGCCTATGTGGCGGCAAAGCACGGTTTAATTGGTTTTAGTAAAACCATAGCACTGGAAACCGGTGACGCCAATATTACCATTAATACCGTATGCCCCGCGTATGTAAAAACCCCGCTAGTGGAGCAGCAGATTGCAGCACAAGCCAAAGAGCATGGTCTAACAGAGCAACAAGTAATAGATACCATTATGCTTGCGCCAATGCCGAAAAAAGCCTTTATTGGTGTAGATGAAATACTGCATACCGTGACATTTTTAATGGCTGATGCGGCGTGTAATATTACCGCACAAGCGATAGCAATAGATGGCGGCTGGACCGCGCAATAGGAGCTAACAATGGCAGGATTCGATAAAGTAGTAAGCAGTTATAGCGAAGCAATGGCAGGGCTTGAGAATGGTATGACGGTCATTGCCGGTGGTTTTGGCTTATGTGGTATACCCGAAGGGCTGATTGCACAAATTAAACGCCAAGGCACCCGCGATTTAACCGTGGTATCTAATAATTGTGGTGTCGATGGGTTTGGCCTTGGCGTCTTACTTGAAGGTAAACAAATACGTAAAATGGTAGCCTCTTATGTCGGTGAAAACGCTTTATTTGAGCAGCAACTAATTAGTGGCGAACTGGATGTAGAGCTTACTCCGCAAGGCACACTGGCTGAAAAAATGCGTGCGGGTGGAGCAGGTATTCCCGCTTTTTATACCGCAACGGGTGTTGGTACACCGGTGGCCGACGGTAAAGAAACGCGTACTATAAATGGCCGTGATTATCTATTAGAGCCCAGTATTACAGGGGATTTTGCCATTGTAAAAGCGTGGAAAGCGGATCGCTTTGGTAATTGTATTTATCGTCATACTGCGATGAATTTTAATCCAATGGCCGCCACCGCAGGTAAAATTACCGTACTCGAAGTAGAAGAAATTGTTGAACCAGGTGAGTTAGAGCCTAGCCAAATACACACGCCGGGGATTTATATCGATCGCGTGATCAAAGGGGTGTTTGAAAAGCGTATTGAAAAAGTCACTACCCAAGCAGCAAAGCAATAAGGAGCAAACTAATGGCTTTAACACGAGAGCAAATCGCCAAGCGTGTGGCGCAGGAATTACAAGATGGCTACTACGTAAATCTAGGTATTGGTATTCCTACTTTGGTAGCTAACTATGTGCCGAGTGACATTGCCGTCATGCTGCAGTCAGAAAATGGCCTGCTGGGGATGGGACAGTATCCGACTGCTGATGCGGTCGATGCCGACATGATCAACGCAGGTAAAGAAACCGTGACGGCTGCCACCGGCGCTGCTATTTTTAACTCAGCTGAGAGCTTTGCGATGATCCGCGGCGGCCATGTCGATTTAACCGTACTGGGTGCGTTTGAAGTAGATCAAAATGGCAATATTGCTAGCTGGATGATCCCAAATAAGCTGATAAAAGGCATGGGCGGTGCCATGGATTTAGTTGCTGGGGCAAAAAATATTATTTGTACTATGACCCATGCAAATAAGCACGGTGAGTCCAAGTTACTCAGTGAATGTAGCCTGCCGCTTACTGGTGTTGGTTGTATTAATAAAGTGATCACCGATTTGGCGTTGCTGGAAATTAAAGACGGGGCTTTTCATTTACTAGAGCGTGCTCCAGGGGTCAGTGTTGCAGAAATAGAGCAAAAAACACAAGGGCGTCTAATCACGCCTGATAACGTACCCGAAATGACATTTTAATTACTCGTTGATTAATAGCAGCCATAGAAAGCCCGCAGCATTGCGGGCATTTTTGTTAAGTGTTCTAAAAAATTAAACATAACCTGTCAGTCCACAGCATCCACGGCAGTTTGTTTTGTGCATTTTGCGCATGATTTTTATGCACAAAATGTGCGGAACGATCATCAATGCACCTTACCTGCTAAATATTTCGTTAATTTACCGTTAACAATAAGCTGCGCATTAGATAGCAGTTTGTAGTCGCTTATCTACCTAACAATAATAGAAACGCACAGCGTGGAGATAACAATGAAAGCAAGTAACACACAACTCGCTTTGGCAGTAGCTGCCGCATTAGCAAGCACATCGGTGTTAGCGGATAACGATAATGATAAATTACAACAGCAATTAGATGCCTTACAAAAAGAAGTGAGCGCATTAAAAAAATCGAGCGGCTTTAATTTAGAGTTTGGTGGGCGGGTACAGCTTGACTACAACTACTTTAATGGGGCTTATAACGCAGAACATGAGGGGGCAGGCGGCAGCGATTTTTTTCCACGCCGTATTCGTACCTATGTGGGGAGTGAGCACGGCAATTGGGATCACAAGTTATTACTAGAGTTTGGCGAAGGCACTGCTGAAATTGTGATGGCGCGAGTGCGTTATGCGTTTGATAACGGGCTGAAAGTTAAGCTGGGTAAAATTCGCGAAGATATCTCGTTAAACGCTTTAACGAGTTCAAAGCATATTAATACTATTGAGCGCAGCAGTTTAGCGAATACCTTTTCGCCATTTTTCCGCTGGGGCGCTTCGGCCTATCAATATTTTAAAGACTCGGGTGTGCGTTACGCGGTTGGTGTGTATAAAAACGATGCGTTTGGCGCAACCGGTAATGATGAAAACGATAAGCTAACCTTGGCGGCAACGGGGCGTATAACGTGGTCGAGTGTTGCACCGGGCAAAGTCATTCATTTAGGTGCTTGGCATTCATACCGTGATATGGGCGGTAACGAATTAGGCGCGCGTTTTGCGCGGGGTGAAGTACGCGAAGCTAATACTCGTCTTGTTGATTACGCTGCGGGCGGTGTCACGGCAGCGCTTGACA
Organism: Pseudoalteromonas sp.; assembly: GCF_041613455.1. GTDB lineage: Bacteria > Pseudomonadota > Gammaproteobacteria > Enterobacterales > Alteromonadaceae > Pseudoalteromonas. Next base: position 5,575 of record NZ_JBFJHD010000079.1, read on the forward strand.
GCCTATCGCAAAGCGGGCTGGAGTTTGCTTACCAAGCCAATTCTTTAACGCTTGAAGCAGAATACGCCAGCCGTGCGTTAAATGCGGTTAATAGTGCAGATTTGCTCGATGGAGAACGCTTTGATGGTTTTCATGTATCGGCTAGTTACTTTTTAACTGGCGAGCAGCGTCGTTATAAAGCTGGTTCAGCGTTATTTGTGCAACCGAAAAATATTAAAGATGCATGGGAATTAGTCGCACGTGTTTCACAAATGGATGCCACGAGTGAGCTGCAAGGTACGCAAGCAACCACTTACACCTTAGGTGCCTCTTATTATATCAGTAGCGATATAAAATTTATGGGCAACCTTATTTACAGTGATGTAGCAGGCCCAGGCACCCGCGCGTTGGTTGGCGATGAAGATTCGGGTATGGGCTTTAGTGCACGTATGCAGTATTTATTTTAAGGGGATACACCATGAAATTATTTAACTCATTTAAATCACTAAAAACCACCATTGTTGCCGCATCATTAGTATTGAGTAGCCCATTAGCATTGGCCGATATTCACTTTTTAGTGCCTGGCGGGCCTGGTGGCGGTTGGGATACCACGGCACGCGGGGTGGGCGAAGGTTTAGTAAAGTCGGGGATTGCAGCTAACGCCTCGTTTCAAAATATGTCGGGTGGCGGGGGTGGCCGCGCGATTGCGTATTTGATTGAGTCGGGGACTAAAAAGGGCGACATTTTAATGGTTAACTCTACGCCCATCGTGTTGCGTGCGTTAACAGGGCGTATTCCTTATAGCTATCGTGATGTAACCCCAGTAGCCAGTATGATTGCCGATTATGGTGCCTTTGTTGTGCGCCACGATTCCCCGTTTAAAACGTGGCAAGATGTTGTTAAATCGATAAAAGCCGATCCTGGTTCGGTAAAAGTGGCGGGGGGCTCCGCGCGTGGCAGCATGGATCACTTAGTGGCTGCACAAGCGGTAAAAGCGGCGGGTATCGATGGCCGACGATTACGTTATATTCCATACGACGCGGGGGGTAAAGCAAAGGCGGGATTACTGTCGGGGGAAGTTGACCTACTTTCTACCGGTTTAAGCGAGGCCCTTGAAGTGGCTAACGGCGGGCAAGCGCGTATTTTAGCAGTGACCTCTGCTGAGCCATTACCCGATTACCCAGCAATACCGACTCTGAAGTCGCTTGGCTACGATATGGAATTTGTAAATTGGCGTGGTTTTTTTGCCGCGCCCAATTTACCAGCGGAAAAACTAGCGGAATACACCGCTAAGCTGCGTAAATTACAAGCCACGCCAGAGTGGGAAGCGGTGCGAGCGCGTAACGGCTGGTTAAATTTATTCCAAGAGAAAGAGCAGTTTATTAAGTCGCTTGAAGCGCAGGAAGCGCAACTTAAAGTGGTGATGGAAGAGCTTGGCTTTATCCGCACCTTGCGTTAATCGAGGTTTAAAATGATGAATCGCGAATTACTAGGGCCAAGTTTATTCTTGGCGCTATTTACTCTATACGCCGTGGTTGCATGGCAAATTCCACTGTTACCGTTTGAAGAATACGAAACGGTGACATCCGCTACATTGCCTAAAGTGTATGCTGTATTTGGTATTGTGGTGTGTTTACTTGCTATTGCTGCAAGCTTACTTAAACCCAGCGAACAAGTAGCCGCAGCAGACAAACTCGAAAAATCGCACGTACTGCGTACCCTAAGTTTATTAGTGCTGATGGTGATTTACAGCGCCTTGCTAGAGCCGATTGGCTTTTTAATTTCGACCAGTGCATTTTTGCTTGCCGGCTTTTTTGTTATGGGCGAAAGACGCAAAGCAATTTTATTATTTGCGTCTATTCCGGTGGCGGTGGTGTTTTGGTTTTTAATGACTCAAGTGCTAGGTATTTACCTAGTGCCGGGCGATTTGTGGGGTTAAATTATGTTTGATGGAATTATGCTGGGCTTGTCGACCGTGCTCGACTTTAATAATTTAATGTATGTGATTGCCGGCTGCCTTGTGGGCACGTTTATTGGAATGTTACCGGGGTTAGGGCCAATAACGGCGATAGCTTTAATGATCCCGATCACGTATAGCATAGGCGCCGACTCGGGCATGATTTTAATGGCAGGGGTGTATTATGGGGCTATTTTTGGTGGCTCAACCTCGTCTATTTTAATAAATGCCCCGGGCGTTGCCGGCACGGTGGCTTCCTCTTTTGATGGCTACCCATTAGCCAAGCAAGGGCATGCTGGTAAAGCATTGGCGATTGCTGCTTACTCCTCGTTTATTGGCGGTACGATTGGTGCAATATTATTAATGGTTGCTGCGCCGTTATTAGCAAAAGTGTCGTTAAGCTTTCAATCGCCAGATTATGTGGTGCTGATGTTTTTAGGCTTAACCGCCATTGCGGCCTTTTCTAATAAAGGGCAGTTTTTAAAAGCGATGATGATGACGGTATTTGGCTTAATGCTTGCCACAGTTGGAATTGACCCCTCATCGGGGACCGATAGATTCACTTTTGGGCAACCCGACTTACTCGACGGTATCAGCTTTTTATTAGTGGCGATGGCAACCTTTGCATTGGCAGAAGCACTCGTTAACGTGGTAAAACCAGAGAAAAAAGATGCCAAAAACATTAATGATGCCGATACGCCGCAAATAGGCTCAACAAAGTTAACTAACAGCGAGGTGAAAGAAATTGCCCCGGTGATTGGTCGCTCGTCTATTTTAGGTTTTATTGTTGGGGTATTACCCGGTGCGGGGGCAACCATTGCCAGCTTTATGGCTTATGCCACTGAGCGTAATTTAGCGCCAAAAGGGTTAAAAGAAAAATTTGGTAAGGGATCACTACGCGGCTTAGCAGCGCCTGAGTCGGCAAATAATGCCGCCTGTACGGGCTCGTTTGTGCCTTTGTTAACGCTGGGTATTCCGGGTTCAGGCACCACGGCTATTATGCTTGGAGCGTTAATTGCGTATGGTATTCAGCCTGGGCCGATGTTAATGCAAGAAAACCCCAGTGTGTTTTGGGCGGTGATAGTGAGTATGTATTTTGGCAATATTGTGCTGCTGATTTTAAACTTACCGCTGATCCCTTATTTTGCCAAAGTATTAGCGATGCCTAAGTCGGTACTCACCGTGATGATTTTGTTTTTTAGCTTAATTGGTGTGTATTTAGTGTCTTTTAATACCTTTGATTTGTTTATGATGGTGGGATTTGCCTTAGTCGCGTTAGTGCTGCGGTTGCTGGCGTTTCCTATGGCCCCCTTACTGCTGGGCTTTATTTTAGGTGACATGATTGAACGCAACTTCCGTCGTGCAATGATGATTTCTGATGGCTCATTAAGCTTTTTATGGGATAGACCACTGACACTGAGCATTTTTGTAATTTCAATTTTAGTGTTGTTATTCCCGTTAAAAGACTTTATAACCCAACGTCGTGCTGATAAAGCCGCGCTTAAACTACAGCAAGAGCAGGCGTAATTAAGGTCATAATGAAAAACACCAACAAACTAAATCCGCTGCAAAACAGGGTCACTAAACCGAAACGATTAGAAACGCGGTTAATTATTTGGGTTACCGGGTTGTGTGTCTTGCAGGCGTTATTATTTGGGGCGTTGGTGTACCAGCTTACCGCGCAAAGCTTACATAATCATATTGGCGATAAAGCACTGGCCGTGGCGAGCAGTATCGCCTCGCGGGTTGATGTGATAACCGCGTTGCAAACGCCAAATGACTTACACGCTATTAACGAAAAAATTGAAGAGATAAGGCTACTTACCGGTGCCGACTTTATTGTTATTGGTGATGAGAATAGGTTACGTATTGTGCATCCCGACGAACAAAAAATTGGCAAACCTATGGTGGGCGGCGACAGCCTAGCGGCATTAAAAGGGGAGCGTTATATCTCGCTGGCGCGTGGCAGTTTAGGGGAGTCGATACGTGGTAAGGTGCCGGTGTATGCAAATGACAACGAAATAATCGGCTTGGTATCGGTTGGTTTTTTGGTGCAGTCAATTGACCCTTTGATACGCTCTCGCAGTATTGAAATTTTAATTTGGGGTTTAGTGTTAGTTGGCTTAAGTATTGTAGCGGCTATTTATATAGGTCAGCGGGTACGTAATGCAATTTTTGGTTTACAGCCAGATGAAATTGCGCGCTTGTTTGCAGAGCAAAATGCCATTTTAAATACCGTGCGTAATGGAATTATTGCACTTGACCCGCATGGTAATGTGCGCAAGTTAAATCAACGGGCGTGCGAAATTTTAGATAAACCGCTCGCGTATACCCATCAAGCATTAACATTAGCCGAATTACTCCCTGAGCACGCCGAATTTTTATTGCGTAATCAAACTCGTGAAATCGTTGGTTTTGAATTGTTTGCTGCCAATAAACGCATTATTTTATCGCGCTTCGCTTTGCAGGTACAAGGTCAAGCCGATGGCATTTTACTTAGTATGCGTCCCTCTGATGAGTTGGAATATTTAAGTCAACAATTAACCAAAGTGCAGGCATTTGCAGAGCTATTAAGAGTGCAAACGCACGACTATTCTAATAAGCTCAACTTAATTGGTGCGTTAGTGCAAATGGGTAAAAACGAGCAAGCAATTGAAATTATTGGTCAAGAAAGCCAAGGCTCGCAGGCACAAATTCATAACTTATTAGAGCGCATTCAAGATCCTGTACTGGCAGGTTTACTCGTGGGTAAATACCACAAAGCTCGAGAGCTCAATGTAGCACTCACACTGAACCCCGACAGTTTATTAGGTGAAATAAGCCGCAAAGATATTTTAGAGCGCGTGGTATCAATACTGGGTAATTTAATTGATAACGCGATAGAAGCGGCAATTAGGGCCGCTGATAGCCGCGTTGCGCAAGTGCGAGTGACAATTGACGAAACCAGTAAAACGCTGCTATTTGATGTAGAAGATAGTGGCTTTGGCTTAGGGCCTGATCATAATGTGATATTTACGCCGCAATACAGTTCTAAGTCGGGCGCAGCGCATGGCATAGGTTTATATTTAGTGAAAACTAACTTAGATTCGTGCGGCGGAAGCTTAGAAATAGGCGAGTCAGACCTACTGGGTGCGCGCCTCAGCGTGTATATTCCAAAATATTAAGAGTAAAAACACATGACGTACTCAGTTGTTATTGTAGAAGACGAAGTCGAAGTTGCGCAGTTGTTAGCGCAATATTTATTGCTCCCCACTGGGGTGGCAGGAAAGCACACCGCGAAGCAAAGCCTAAGGCAAGCACAATATCAGGTGGTAGGCATTGCCGGAAACGTAACCACGGCCAAAGCGTTATTGCAGGCGATCACACCAGATTTAGTGTTACTTGATATTCATTTACCCGATGGGAATGGCCTAGAGTTATTGACTGACTTGCGCCAGTTAAACATTAAAAGCGAAGTGATGTTGCTTACCGCTGCAAAGGAAGTGGAAATACTCGAAAAAGCCATGCAGTTAGGTGCTAGCGACTTTTTGGTAAAGCCACTGATGCTTAATCGGTTAGATCAAGCTCTGGCGCGTTTTGAAGCGCGGCAACAATGCTTGTCTGATGCGGTGGAGGTCACGCAGTCGATGGTTGATACTTTATTTGGCTCTAAAGAGCGTCTTGCTGGCCCTGCACGATTACCGAAAGGGGTTGACGGGTTAACCTTAAAAAAAATAATAACGGCATTTAATGAACATAAAGACACCGCGTTTACTGCTCAGCAAATGGGCGACTTAGTGGGAGTGAGTCGTTCTACTGCGCGGCGATATCTAGAATATATGCTGGAAGCTGAACAAGTTAAAGCAGATCAAAGCTATGGCAGTATTGGTCGGCCAGAGCGTTGCTATAAAATTCGTTAATAAAATAAAGCGCATAGCGTGCAGCTAAAGAGCTATGAAGCTAAATCGCTTGGTAACTCAGAGCGCAAAAAAATATCGATTTCAAACCGCGCATAACTTTTTTATAAAATTGACTGCATTTTAAGCGACTTCTATGGTGATGTTCGCTTTAAGTGATGTTATACTCCGGCCGAATAATTTTTCGACTTTATTAAGAGTAAACTAAATGGCAGATTTATCGAAGTACAGAAACATTGGTATTTTCGCGCACGTAGATGCGGGTAAAACTACCACCACTGAGCGTATCCTAAAGCTTACTGGTAAAATCCACAAAAGTGGCGACACCCACGATGGCACATCAGTAACAGATTTCATGGATCAGGAAGCTGAGCGCGGTATTACTATCCAGTCTGCGGCTGTAAGCTGTTTCTGGAAAGATCACCGTTTTAACGTTATCGATACTCCTGGACACGTTGACTTCACAGTAGAAGTTTACCGTTCACTTAAAGTATTAGATGGCGGCATCGGTGTATTCTGTGGCTCTGGTGGTGTTGAACCACAATCAGAAACTAACTGGCGTTATGCGAATGAGTCAGGCGTTGCACGTGTGATTTTCGTAAACAAATTAGACCGTATGGGTGCTGATTTCTTCCGCGTAGTTAAGCAAGTTAAAGACGTACTAGCTGCAACTCCATTGGTAATGACTTTACCAATCGGTATCGAAGATGACTTCGTAGGTGTTGTTGACGTATTAACTAAGCAAGCATATGTTTGGGATGCGACTGGCCAACCTGAAAACTACGAAATCACTGACATTCCAGCTGATATGGTAGACAAAGTTGAAGAGTACCATGAGATTCTTGTTGAAACTGCTGTAGAGCAAGACGACGAGCTAATGGAAGCTTACATGGAAGGTGAAGTACCTTCTGTAGAAGACATCAAGCGTTGTATCCGTAAAGGTACTCGTGACCTTGCTTTCTTCCCAACATACTGTGGTTCTGCATACAAAAACAAAGGTATGCAACTTATTCTTGACGCAGTAGTTGATTACTTACCGGCTCCAACAGAAGTTGAACCTCAACCTCTAATGGACGAAGAAGGTAACGAAAATGGCGAACATGCAATCGTATCTGCTGACGAGTCTTTCAAAGCGTTAGCATTTAAGATCATGGATGACCGTTTCGGTGCATTAACTTTCGTACGTATTTACTCTGGTAAGCTTAACAAGGGTGACACTATCCTTAACGCATTTACTGGTAAAACTGAGCGTGTTGGCCGTATGGTTGAGATGCAAGCAGACGACCGTAACGAATTAACTAGCGCACAAGCTGGTGACATCATTGCAATCGTAGGCATGAAAAACGTGCAAACTGGTCACACTCTTTGTGATCCTAAGCACCCAGTTACACTTGAGCCAATGGTATTCCCAACGCCAGTAATCTCGATTGCTGTACAGCCTAAAGATAAAGGCGGTAATGAGAAAATGGGTGTTGCTATCGGTAAAATGGTTGCAGAAGATCCATCTTTCCAAGTTGAGAC
>NZ_JBFJHD010000080.1:0-12887 GCF_041613455.1 Pseudoalteromonas sp.
CCACTGGATACGCCCATCATCGTAATGCGGTAAGCGTTCGGATCTAACTCTAAATTATCGCGAATATGCACAGGCGGCACTAAAAAGCCCAATTCTTGAGACAGTTTTTTACGCACGCCCTTAATTCGGTTCAGTAATTCCCCGCCTTGTGATTGATCCACTAAGGGGATGAGTCGATAGCCAACTTCTAAGCCAATCACATCAACTTGTTGAACGTCATCCCAGCCCAGCTCTTTTTGCTCTTGTTTGTTAACCATGCCAGTTCCCGGTGCTGCTCCATTGGCCGTTTCCTCAGCTAAAGCAGCCGCGACTTTTAATTTATTTTGTTGTGTGTAATACGCTAAATACCCCAGCAACGCGCCTAAGCTTAAAAACGCCACATGGGGCATGCCGGGCACTAAACCCATAATGATCAAAATACCGGAGGCAATAAATAACGATTTTTCGTTACCCAATTGCTGTTTGAACTGATCGCCCATGTTGTGCGATTCGTTTTGACGTGTCACCACGATTGCCGTACCGATAGACAACAGCAATGACGGCAATTGCGCCACTAGGCCATCGCCTATGGTAAGTAAGGTATATACTTCCATCGCGTGACTAAAGCTTAAGTCGTGTTGGATCATGCCCACAAATAAGCCACCAACAATATTAATCACTAAAATAACAATGCCAGCAATGGCATCGCCTTTTACAAACTTACTGGCACCATCCATCGAGCCATAAAAGTCGGCCTCGCGAGTGACTTCTTCACGGCGATCCCGTGCTTGCTCGGCACTAATAAAACCCGCATTCATGTCGGCGTCTATTGCCATTTGCTTACCAGGCATGGCATCAAGGGTAAAGCGCGCCGACACTTCTGAAATACGCCCAGCGCCTTTGGTAATTACCACGAAGTTTATGATGATCAAGATTAAAAACACCACTAAACCCACCGCGTAGTTACCACCAATCACCACCGAGCCAAACGCTTCTATCACTTTACCGGCAGCGTCGCCGCCATTATGACCTTCTAAAAGCACCACTCGCGTACTGGCCACGTTAAGCGCTAAACGCATGATAGTGGCAATCAGCAAGACCGCCGGAAACATACCAAAATCAAGGGGTTTCATGGTGTATACAGTAACCAGTAGGACCACCAAGGCTAAGGCAATATTAAACGAAAATAATATATCGAGCAGAAACGGCGGCAGCGGTAAAATAACCATACCCAGCGCAGCAAGCACCATTAATGGTGTTCCTACCCCTTTGGCATACTCTTTTTTATCTTTATTAAGTTGTTGTAATACCGCTTTAAATCCCATAACTCTACAATTTCAAAAAATTGACACTGAGCTGGATTTGCAATAACCATTCCAAGTTGGTTATTGCTGTGAACTGGTGCTAACAGAGTAAATAGTATTGGGATTAGTATTGGTAATCATCGGGGATCGGCAGCTTTTTATTCAGTGGGGTTGGGCGTTTGCCACGGCCTTTTTTAAAGCGCTTCAGCTGAAACACATAGGCCAGCACTTGCGCGACGGCGGTAAACAATTGATCGGGTATTTGTTCGCCCACTTCCGCGGTATGATAAAGCGCTCGCGTAAGCATCGGAGACTCTACAATGGGGACCTCATTACCTAAGGCTATTTTTCGAATTTGCATCGCCATTTCATCCACCCCTTTGGCCAAGACAATCGGCGCACCGGCACGCTCGGTATCATACTTTAATGCCACGGAATAGTGGGTGGGGTTGGTTACAATCACATCGGCGTCGGGAACATCTTGCATCATCCGTTTTTGCGACATTTGCCGCTGTGTTTGCCTAATCCGCGCTTTAATTTGTGGATCACCTTCCGAGTTTTTATACTCGTCTTTAACCTCTTGCAACGTCATTTTTAGTTGTTTGTTATGGTTATAACTTTGAAACGGCGCATCTATCGCGGCAATCACGATTAACGTACACGACAAGCCTAAAAACATCCACGCTAAAATTTCTAAGGCATGAATAATATTACCTGGGGCACTTTCAACACTGAGATGCAGTATTTCATCAAAAAAGGTATTAATTAAAAACACCGCGACACTGGCTACCAAGGCAAATTTTAACAACGACTTTAATAGCTCAACGGCAGCTTGAGGGCCAAACATGCGTTTAAACCCTTTGGCAGGCGACATTTTACTTAGCTTAGGCGCCGCGGCTTTCCAGCTAAAATTAAACCCACCTAACATGGTGTTGCCAATAAACGCCGCCAACACAATAATAAATACAAACATTGCCATTGGAAACATCAGTGCATCGGCCACTTCACCCCACACCGAAAACATTTTCGTGGTGTCGTACGTTTCATTGCGGTTCAGGCTGAGCATTCTGCCCATCACGTTATATAAACCTTTGCCTATATCAGGCCCGTACAACAGTAAAGAGATGGCCGAAAAAATCAGTACGAACATGGTGCCCAGCTCTTTTGAGCGCGCGATTTGCCCTTTCTTTTTTGCATCATCCACTTTTTTGGCGGTGGGTTGTTCGGTTTTTTCTTGTCCTGAATCTTCAGCCATACTTAACCCCTAAGGTGAGCAGCCGACTAATGAACACATAAGCTCAACCATTCTTAACCACTGAAACTCAAACTGCGAGACGAAATTACCCAGTGTCGCCCAAATAATAATTAGCCCCGCCACCAGCGTAAACGGAAAACCAATCGAAAATATATTCAATTGCGGTGCGGCGCGCGTCATAATGCCAAACGACATATTAATTACCAACATTGCGGTGAGCGGTGCTAACGATAACACCAGCGCGGTGCTAAACATCCAGCCACCCCAGGTAACTATGTCCCAGTAATGATCCACCGACCACCAGTTGCCGTCTATCGGCAGTACGGTAAAACTATGCACCACCATTTGAATCATCATTAAATGACCATTAAATACAAAAAACAGCAAAGTGGCTAAAATCAAATAAAATTGCCCAACAGCAGGCACACTCAAACCATTGGACGGGTCAACCACAGACGCAAACCCCAGACCGGTCTGCATCGCCAGTATTTGGCCGGCAAGCACAAAGGTATTAAGTAACAGGGTTGAGGCAAAACCAATGGCAATACCAATCAACATTTGTTGGATCACCACTAAAATCATTTCAAAGGAGAATAAGTTAGTAAATGTGGCAGGGGGTAGCATGGGCACAGCCACAAAGGTAACCACCACCGCTAAGCCCATTTTTATTCGCGTTGGTACATTTTTCGCGCCTAAACCGGCCATCACCATAATCATTGAGCTGATGCGTACTAAGGGCAGTAAAAAGTCACTTAACCACTGTATTACAACACTAAACGGCAGCTCCATAGTTAGCCTGCAATTTCAGGGATGAGCAGTACTAGGCGAGTAAAAAAGTCCATTAGCTCTTGAGTAAACCAATGTCCCCCGACAATCAGGGCGCTGATGGTAATCAGTAAGCGGGGTAAAAAGCTTAAGGTTTGTTCGTTGATTGAAGTAGCGGCCTGAAATACCGCCACCACAAGCCCCACTATTAAGCCGGGCACAACAATGGCAGCAACCAGTTTAATTACTAAAAACAACGCACTACTTAAAATATCTACAAATATTTCTGGTTCCACGCTGTGCTCCTAATGTGCTATTTGCTTGGCGTTACTGCGCATTATGTGCCTAAGCCAAAGCTTTTTGCTAACGTGCCCATTACCAAGCTCCAGCCATCCACTAATACAAATAACATGATCTTAAACGGCAAAGACACGATCATCGGCGACAGCATCATCATACCCATGGCCATTAATACCGATGCCACCACCAAGTCGACGATTAAAAACGGAATAAAAAACATAAAGCCAATAATAAACGCCGTTTGTAGCTCGCTGGTTACAAACGCAGGGATAAGTACAATTAAAGGGGTGGCTTCGGGGGAGTCGAGTTGATCGTAGCCCGCTATTTTAGCAAACGTTTCTAAATCTTTAATGCGTACTTGCGACAGCATAAATGCTTTCATTGGCTCTTTAGCTAATTCTAACGCCTGCGTCGAGGTTACTTTTTCGCTTAAATACGGCTCGATTGCCTGTTCGTTAATCTGCTGATAAATCGGCGCCATGATAAAAATACTTAAAAATAACGACATACCCAGTAAAATTTGGTTAGAAGGCGTTTGCTGCAAGCCTATCGCTTGGCGCAAAATAGCCAGTACCACGATTATACGGGTGAATGACGTCATCATTATAATGGCGGCAGGGATAAAACTCAGCGCCGTCATAATCGCTAACACTTGCAGCGTTACCGAGTAATCTTGGGTGCCATCGGCATTGGTGGTAATGGTTAATGCATCTATCCCTTCTGCTGCAACGTGCGGCATAAACAAGACGGCAAAAATAACCAGCAGCCATTTAATCATAATTTAATTCTTTTTATTTTGCTTGTGTTGTGAATTTAAAAGCTGACCAAAGCGCTTTGCAAGCTCTGGTAATTCTTTTTCACTCAAAGGCGTTTCTAATTTATGCAAATAATTAATGCTATGCGGGGTCACCCCTAATAAGTGTTGCGCGTTATCGATTTCGACCACCATTAAACGCTCACGAGAGCCCAAAGGTAAGCTACGGATCACCTTAAATTCATCGCTATTTGCTAAATTAGGGTTCAGCTTTTTTACAAAAAAGGCCAGCACTATAATCAGTACTAGCACCATAATCAGCGACAACACCATAGAGAGAATATCTGCTGTGGGGGTTGCCGTGTCAGCGGTGCTAAAAACCGATGCCGTTAGCGCGAACAGTGCGCTCATCGTAACTTTTTGATCCGTTCGACTTGGCTGATCACGTCGGTTAAACGAATACCAAACTTATCGTTTACCACCACCACTTCGCCATGAGCGATTAACGTGCCATTCACCAATACATCTAATGGCTCACCCGCAACACGGTCCAGTTCAACTACCGAGCCTTGATTTAATTGTAATAAGTTACGAATATTTATTTTAGAGCGGCCCACTTCCATCGAAATAGTGACCGGAATGTCTAAAATAGTATCGAGCTTGCGCTTTTCGTCGCCGCTGATCTCTTGCTTATTATCACTTAGCTCATCGAGCTCCGTTACTTTAGGTTGCGCACCATCATCGCTGCCTTCGGCCTCAGCTAAGGCTGCTGCCCATTCGTCCATTGTGTCTTGATCATCGCTCATACTTTTAACCTTATTATCAATTACCAGTCTAAATCTACACCGTCTGAAAGGTGTAAATCATCTTCTAGTTCTGCTAATTCTGCATCTGAGTCAATTTTCTTGCCGCCTTTGGTAAATACATGCAGCTCAGATTTAACTGAATCAGGGCGTTTAATTTTTTCACTAATTTGCAGAGCAACGTTATCCCGCGAACGGCCCATTTTAGCTCTAAATGTCGGCAGTTCTTCAACAAATACGGTAATATGCTCTGGCATTTCTACCGGTATAATATCGCCGGCTTTCAGTTCCATTATTTGTTTTAAAGAAAGCTCTACTTCAAGTAACTGAGTTGATAAATCAACCTCAACATCCATAATTTCATCACGCAGGGCCTTACTCCAACGTAAATCGGTATCTTCAGTGTCCGATTGTACACCGGCATCGAGCAACTCGCGGATTGGCTCGAGCATAGAGTAAGGCAACGCAATATGAAAGTCGCCTCCCCCGCCGTCAAGCTCAATATGAAACGAGCTAATCACCACCACTTCTGTGGGGCTAACTATATTTGCCATTGCAGGGTTTACTTCTGAGTCGAGGTATTCAAACGACACATCCATAACCGGCGACCACGCTTCTTTATAATCTTCAAAGATTATTTTTAGCAGCATTTGTACGATACGCCGCTCGGTTGGCGTAAACTCGCGCCCTTCTATTTTGGCATGATAGCGGCCATCGCCACCAAAAAAGTTATCCACCAAAATAAATACCAAGCGCGCTTCCATGGTGATCAGGCCAGTGCCTTTTAACGGTCTAAAGCGCACCATATTTAAGCTGGTCGGTACAAACAAGGTATGCACATACTCGCCAAATTTAATCATTTGCACGCCATTAATCGACACCTCAGCGGTGCGACGCATCATATTAAATAGGCTAATTCGCATATGGCGAGCGAAGCGCTCATTAACAATTTCAAGCGTGGGCATGCGCCCGCGGACGATTCTGTCTTGCGACGAAAAATCGTACTGTAGGGTACTTTCGCCACCGTCTTCACCTTCGGGTATATCTTCCTCGTCAACATCATCAACGCCATGTAAGAGTGCATCAATTTCGTCTTGGGATAATAAATCGCTCACGCTGACCCCTTATTGCATCACAAAGCCGGTAAATAACACCCGCTCAATTACTTTACTGCCTTCTACGCTTACCAGTGCTGCTTGCACTTTTTCCAGCGCAGTAAAGCGTAAATTCTCTTTGCCGGCACTGGTGCTTAGCTCGTCGGCTGTGGTCATAGAGAAAACACTTAATAAGGTACCTTCAATCAGTGGTATGTGTTTTTTGGCGGTTTCTTCATTAACATCGCCACGTACCAGCAACTGCACTTTTATTTGTACGAGTCGGTCGCGACTTGAACCAGGTACGTTAAATACAAACGGCCTTGGCATAGCAACATAAAGAGCACTCCCTAACTTAGCTGATGAACCCGATGAAAATGTTTGCTCAGAAACCACCACTTCGTCATCCAATGTAGCTATGGGTGCATCGGAAGCCGAAAAGATAAAATAGCCAGCAACAGCGGCAATAACAAACAATAGCGCGGCAATGATAATGACGATCAGCTTCTTGTTACTTTTACCGGTTTCTTCTATTTCTAAATTGGTTTCTTCAGCCATGGTATTTCCTTAATAAGCTTAAGTACTTGCTTGTTTTAGTTGTTATAATAGCAGCAGTTAAGCATAGTAATCTATTGTTGATAACGTTTGTTGTCGAGAACTTTGTTGTTGCGCCGCTGTTTGCTGCTCATTTTCATCCGTGGCGTCATCGTTTTGCGTCAACTGCCCCGCTGCTCCCGGTTGGTTTTGTTCCGCTTCGCCTCCTTGTTGCTCCCCATACGAAACCGTGCTTTCGCCTAAATCAATTCCTTGCTGCGCTAGCATTTCACGTAACCGTGGCAAAGACTGTTCAAGCGCCTCTTTGGCTTGTTGGTTTTGTACTACAAAATTGATTTGTGCTTGCTCAGCATCACTGCGAATACGGATTTGCATACTGCCCATTTCAGGTGGATCTAGGCGTATTTCTGCCATTTTATTATTAATACTTAGCATTGAACTAACACGCTCTTGCAGCATCTTGGCTGCATCGCTTTTAATTATATTCAAAGCCTGTAACACAGTTGGATCTAGGTTGGCTGCTTTAGTCTGGCCGCTTGAGTGTAACGCTCCTAACTGCAATGCTTGCGCATCTAAGCTAGCTTGTTGATACGCTAAACTCGTATCTGCTGCCGCCGTGCTCCCCGACAGCCCCGTTAGCTGCGAAAATAACTCAGCGCTGCGTGGGGTTAATAACTCGCTGCCATTCGCGGCGATTGCGTCTTTTTGCACGCCAGCCTGTTTACTATCTAATGCCGCGGTTAAATCGTTGAGCGCGTGTTTAATATTAGCCAAACGCTCCCCTTGGGGTTGCTCATTTTTAACAAAGCCGTTTAATTGCGTGACCAGCGATTGTTTTTCAGTGGTCGTTAAGCCATCCAGTTGCGCTTTTAGTGCCGCTTGCGGATTGGCTGTTTGCTCGTTTTCAATAATAAACTGCGCCAACATTTGCCTTAAGCTGGCAAGATTGTCGTTGCTTGAGGGTTTATGCATCGCATCGAGCTGGGCATTCAACTGCTGGTGTTGCTCGGGAGTGAGTCTGCTAAGTAACGTGTCTGACTTTATTGCGGCGTTATCTTTTGTTAATAACGACGCTACAGCTGCATCAAGTGGTTGTTTGTGTGCCGTGTCGTTTGCCAGCCCAGCCGCTGCGCCTTCGCTATCGGCAAAGTTCGCGGCTTGAGGTGCAATCACAATGGGGGCAAGTTTGTCTTCGGGTTTAACAAATATTTTTTTGAAGTCGGCTGCAATGGGGAGTGCTTTATAGTCACTGCTGTTTACTGACACATCAATACTATGCGCGGCATTTATTTGCGCTAACATCGCCTCACCCGATACCGGGTTTTCATCTGTTGTTGCGTCGTCGCTGTTTTTTTCAGTTGAACCCGCGGCTTTTACATGGGGCTGCTTTTCTGTGCTTGATTGGTGGGCAACGTCTAGCTGAGTACCAAAGCCCGCAGCCGACTCTTCATCATGCTTAGTCGCAGACGTTTTTTTATGCGCATACCCGTCTTGCTCAGATAGCGTTAACATTGCAATATCATTCATCGCCATAAATCACCCTATAACGCGGCAACCAGTCACCGTCGTACAGCCAAAAAATATATATAGCTAACATCAAAGCAATTAACGTGCCTATATTAATTAACTTTACGGCGTTGAAAGAATTGATTAGCAGTAAATTCATCAAGCATTTTTTGCTCATTTTTAGCCACTAATGCAGCGGCGGCTAATTGTTGCTTTTCGATTAACTTAGCCACTGCCTTAGCTTTTATTTGCTGTTGTAACCACAGCGTTTTTCGCTGGCTAACCACTTGTTTGGCAGTATTGACTGTATTCGCTTGTTGACGAGTGGCTTCTTCTATCTTGGCTATAAAGGCATGATACTGACTAAACCCAGCACTGGATAAGCCAGACTGCCCTTTAATATGTAACTGCTGAGTATATTCCAGTCTAAAATCATTTAAGCCTTGCAGTTTCTGCTGGTTGGCTTGTAAATGTTGATTCGCCTGCAAATAGCTGATGCGCAGCGTTTCTTCTTTATCATTTTCAATTTTTAGCAGTAAATGTAGCTTGTTGTTCGCCATTATGCTTGCCCTAATAGCTGTGCCAGCCCTTGTAAGCCCTCGTCGTAACTAATCACATCGCGCATACCTTGCTGTAAAAAAGCATTCACCCGTGGCATCATATTAATTGCTTGGTCGAGCATTTGATCGGTGCCTTTTTGGTATGCGCCTAAAGTGATCATATCTTTATTTTGCTGATACATTGAATACACTTGCTTGAGCACGCGCGCTTGTTGCATATGTGTTTCCGAGACCACTTGTGGCATCACACGTGAAATCGATTTTTCTATATCTATGGCTGGGTAATGGCCGCTGTCGGCAAGCTCCCGCGACAACACTATATGACCATCTAAAATAGCTCGCGCTGCATCGGCTATTGGGTCTTGCATATCATCACCTTCGCTCAACACGGTAAAAAAGGCAGTGATGGCACCTTGCCCTTCGCCGCCATTACCAGCGCGCTCCACCAGCGCCGGTAGCTTAGCAAACACCGACGGCGGGTAACCTTTTGTCGCTGGCGGTTCACCCACAGCAAGGGCAATTTCACGCTGTGCCATGGCATAGCGGGTGACCGAATCGAGTAATAACAGTACGTTTAATCCTTGATCGCGAAAATACTCGGCAATGGTCACCGCACTTTCACAGCCTTTTAAGCGCATTAACGGCGAAGAATCTGCAGGAGCAGCAACAACCACAGAACGCTTACGCCCTTCAACGCCGAGTATTTCTTCAATAAACTCTTTAACTTCGCGACCACGCTCGCCTACTAACCCCACCACAATCACATCGGCTTCACTGCCGCGAGTCATCATGCCAAGCAACACCGACTTACCAACCCCTGAACCGGCAAACAAGCCCATTCGTTGCCCTTGTCCTACGGTAATCACCGAATTAATTGCCCGCACTCCCACATCCATAGGTTGGCTAATAGGGCGTCTGGCAAGGGGGTTTATTGGCTTTTGGGCAAATTTAAGTGTGTGCTCGGCATTAATTTTACCTAAACCATCCAGCGGGCGACCCAAACCATCAACCACTCGGCCAAGTAAGCCCATTCCCACCGGTAACCCCGTGTCGTTTAATTGTGGGATCACTCGAGCGCCGGGTAATACCCCCGAAATATGATCGTTAGGCATCAAGTATAAGGTTTGCTCATTAAAACCCACTATTTCAGCATCGACAAAGCCGTTCATGGTCTCTATTTTGCATTGACTACCAACCGGCGCACGTAAGCCTTTGGCCTCTAGGGTTAAGCCAACCACACGTGTTAACACCCCCGCGACAGCCACGGCGGGCGCTTTAATATGCTGTTGATAGTGGGATAAGCGTTCGCTTAACGGGGTATCTTGCGCAGACATAACATGCCAATAAAAATAGTTAGATATTACTGCTATGCAAAAAACTATCCAACGTTTCTTTGACGCGAGCTTTCAGTGTCATGTCTAGTGACGACTGCGCTGTTTTTACTTCACAGCCGCCCCGCTCAAAAGTGGGCTCGGCCACAAGCTGCCAATGATTCTCGCTGATTGTTTGCTCGCCATAGCTCGCTGTAACTAATGCTAAATCTTCGGGGTGCAGGTGGATGCGGACCTTTTCTTGTTCGCTGTTAAGCGCTTCGATGCTGTGCTTCAAAGTGTGTAAAATAACCTCGGGAGTCAGGGTGACTTGCTGGTAAATAATGGCTTCGGCAAGCATCACGGCCAGCTGGACCAATTGCTTTTCTGCCTGTTCATCTACTTTACTCAGCGGGGTGGTTAAGTTATCTAATAGTGTGCGTAAACTGCTTAGTTGTTCCTCCACTAAGGGCTTTACGTCTTCGTGGCCCTGTGTTTTGCCTAATTCTAGACCTTCTTTATAGCCAGCTTCTTTGCCTTCACTAACACCTTTTTCAAAGCCATCTATATAACCTTGCTCATGGCCTTGTTTAAGACCCTCTTCGTATGCGTCTTGCCTAATACGTTCAAGCTCAGCCATAGTTAACGAAGGGAGCTCTGGCTGTTGTGGCTCATCACTGGGCATGTCTTCGGCTAATTCTTTTTTATACAGCTCCGCAAGGGGGGTGCCAAATGCGGTCGAACGATTAGCAAAGCTTTTTTCATCGGGAGCCACATCGGGAATAGGCCAATTTTTTAATAACTCATCGGCCTCTTCTGCACGCAGTGGGCGCCCTTTTAGCATAGACGGTTTAGTCATGGCTTATAAAAACTCCTCACCACCACCGCCACCGAGCTGTATTTCACCCGAGTCTGATAAACGGCGTGCCGTTGATAAAATTTCTTTTTGCGCCGCTTCTACTTCGCTAATGCGTACCGGTGCCATTGCTTCTAAGTCATCGGCCAGCATTTCTGAGGCACGTTTTGACATGTTGCCGAGTATTTTATTTTTCAACGCATCATCGGCGCCTTTAATTGCTTTCATTAATACGTCTTGCTGTACTTCACGTAAAATGGCCTGAATACCGCGATCATCAACATCCATTAAGTTTTCAAAGACAAACATCAGGTCTTGAATTTGTTGCGACATCTCTTCGTCATGTTCACGAATAGAGTCCATTAACTGGCCTTCTACGTTAGTATCTAGGTAGTTCATAATATCGGCAGCGGCTTTTAAGCCACCCATTTTAGCCGCTTGCGCGCCCGCTTGGCCGGCAAATTGTTTTTCCATTATTTCATTAAGTTCTTGCAGTGCCGCAGGCTGTACTTCTTCAAGGTTGGCAATACGCATGGTTAAGTCTAAGCGCACTTTTTCTGGGAATTGCGCCAAGATTTCTGCCGACTGCTCTGGCTCTAAATACGATAAAACAATGGTTTGTATTTGCGGGTGCTCATTACGAATAATATTAGCCACCTGCTTAGAGTCCATCCATTTTAATGAATCCAACCCTTTGGCCCCAGAGCCCATCACAATTTGGTCAATTAAGCTGGCCGCTTTGTCTTCACCGAGCGCCGCTGTGAGCGCTTTTTTAATAAAGTCTTCTGATTGAAAACCTATCGTACTAAAGCTCTGAATTTGCTCAATAAACAAATTATGCACGGCACTTATTTTGGCTTGTGATAAATCTTCTAACCCCGCCATAGCCATACCCACTTTTTGCACTTGCTTCGGCTCTAAGTGTTTTAGTATTTGCGCTGCATCTTCTTCCGATAAGCTCAAAAGTAATATCGCGGCTTTATCGACCCCGTCGAGTTTATCAACATCAAATGCTGGCGGGAGTTGTTTTTGTTGATCAGTCATCTTCTGTTAACCACGCTTTCACTACTTGTGATGATAGTTCTGGTTCGTTTGCTACAAGGGCACGTACCGCTTTAAGTAAGTCTTCGTCACCATGGAGGTCGGGCAGTTGCAATGTACCATCACTGGAGAAACCCACCGCTGCAGAATCAAAGTCTTTCTTCAGCATATCTAAACCGTTATCGCCAATATCCACTCCAGAGCTTAATGCATCTTCATCGTAATCATCAAGCGTACTTTCTGGGTAAATTAAGCGTTTCAGCATAGGTTTAACCACGGCCACAATCAAGACAATAATCACCAACGCCGCCAATACTAGACGCGTTACTTTCATAAACCAATCTTGTTCCCACAGAGGTTGCTCGTAACTCATATCAACGGCTTCACGAACAAACGGCACAGTTACCACTTCGAGTGCATCACCGCGTTGCATATCAAAGCCAACACCGCCTTGCAATAAGCGACGAATATTTGACAACGCCTCGGCTGAGCGCGGTGTCATCACCGTTTCGCCGTTTTCATTGACTTTAGGAATGTAGTCAACAGCCACCGACACACTAATACGGCGGATCACCCCACTTTGCTGACGCTTATGCGAAATGGTGGTGTCGAGCTCATAATTACGTGTGGCTTCTTTGTGCGTCCGACCTGGCGGTGTGGTATTAGCAGCCCCTTGCCCTGTGGTTTCAGGAATCGTTGCGTTTAATGGTGGTTGATTGCTCAGCGCCCCCGGAATCCCCATAGCTAAACCACCAATATTGTTTTCTTCAAAGGTGGTTTCACTGCGCACTGCAGGAAGGTCGGG
>NZ_JBFJHD010000081.1:0-12691 GCF_041613455.1 Pseudoalteromonas sp.
CTTATCAATAAAAAAACGGTAACGGTTGAGTTTTAGGTAGGATAATTTTAAACAAAACGTGCTTTTCGTTTCATTTAATGTTGAAATTGACATTAAATAATTTACAAGTCAATAGCTAACTATGATCACTGTTATTTCACCTGCAAAAAATCTTGATTACACCACGCCACCTGCAACCGATAAGTTCACTCAACCCGAATTACTTGAACACAGCGAAGCACTGATGCAAGTATGCCGTGAACTAACCCCAGCGCAAATTGGCAGTTTGATGAAAATTAGCGATAAGCTTGCCGGCCTCAACGCAGCTCGCTTTAGTGAATGGGCACCACCCTTTACCACCGACAACGCTAAGCAAGCGGTATTGGCGTTTAACGGCGATGTATACGGCGGATTAGATGCCAGCACACTGACGGCTAAGCAGCTTGATTATGCTCAACAACACTTGCGCATTCTTTCTGGTTTATATGGGCTATTAAAACCGCTTGATTTAATGCAAGCCTACCGGTTAGAGATGGGCACCAAACTCGAAAATTCACGTGGTAAAAACCTCTATGAATTTTGGGGCAGTGTGATTGCCACTAAGCTTAATCAAGTATTACAGCAACAAGACGCGCAATACTTAGTTAATTTAGCCTCAAACGAGTACTTTAAAGCGGTAGATAAAAAAGTGCTACAAGCCCAAATAATCACTCCACACTTTAAAGACTGTAAAAATGGTCAATATAAGGTGATTAGTTTTTATGCTAAAAAAGCTCGCGGCATGATGGCGCGCTATATTATTGAAAACCAAGTCACGCAACTAAGCCAATTAAAAGCGTTTGATGTCGCTGGTTATTACTTTAGTGAAGCTGCGACCAGCAAAGAGCTGGAGCCGGTATTTTTACGTGATGAGCAGTTAAACTAAGCTTTTCCATGCTCAACCTGCTTTAAGCCATGCATTGCATGGCTTTTTTAATACTGGCGTTAAATTTGCTATGTTTAATAACAATACAACGAAAATTTTAATAAACAGGTGCAACTACTATGCTCAGTATTCCCTCAGTCAATGAAGCCGAAAAATTGATCGAAGATAAACTGGGGGGCTGGTTTGAAGTCGTCATAAGCCATATTCCTAATTTTATTGTAGCCGTCATTATTGCTATTGTGTTTTCTTTGTTGGCGCGTTTTGCTGGTAATTTAATGAAAAAATTACTGCGCCGCTCGCTCGACTCCACGCAAATTGCTGATTTAATGGCCTCAATTTTTAAAGTACTGATTTTGAGTGTTGGGGTATTTATTGCTCTGGACTTTATGGGGTTGAAAAGCACAGTAACTTCGTTGCTGGCCGGTGCCGGGATTGTGGGTTTGGCGATTGGTTTTGCGTTTCAAGATATGACCGAGAACCTGATTGCGGGAATTGCCATGGGAATTCGTAAGCCATTCCAACCAGGTGATGTAATTAAAACCGATGATGTGTTTGGTTCAGTGCATTCAATTAACCTGCGCAATACCCTGATAGAGAGCTTTTATGGTCAATTGATCTTAGTGCCAAACAAAATACTGTTTAGAAATGTACTGCGAAACTATTCCACTTTGGGGGTGCGGCGTATCGAAATTGCGGTGAAAATTGCGTTAGCTGCCGATATAGAAAGGGCTGCTGAGGTGATCGTGAAGAAAATAAACCAGTTTGATTTTGTGATCCGCCAAGATGAAACGGCAGTGTACGCCGAAGGGTTTGGCGACAGTCATATTAAGTTGTTAGTGTGGTTTTGGATTGACTACCCAGGTGAGCCCGATTTTATGACGGTGCGCCACCAAGGCGTTGTGGCAGTGCAACAGGCACTGAATGACGCTGACATTCGTATTCCATATCCAATACATACAGTAGATGTTGCTGATCGTATTTGTGAGCAGTTAGATGGCGTGGTGGCTAATAGCGCAGCTGAAAAATCGCCACAGCAAAGCCAAAATAACTCTGCTGCAGAAAAAAACAGTGAGTAAAAATGACTTAAACGCAGCGCATATTTACCCAGTAAAGCTGCGCTGCAATCGGTTTAAGTTAAACTAATAGCCAGGTTGCGGTGCCTAAAAAGGCAAAGATACCGACAATATCGGTTACCGTGGTTAATACCACACTGCCTGCCAGTGCCGGGTCTATATTCATACGTTTCAGAATGATAGGAATACATGCCCCTGCTACGCCTGCCACGACGAGGTTCATAAACATGGCAAAGGCAAGCACAGCGCCGAGCATTAAGTCCCATTGCCATAGGGCAATGACTCCGGCGATTAAAATAGCCCACAAAATACCATTGAGCGCACCTATGGCAAGCTCTTTAAACATTACAAAACGTTGGTTGGTTTGATTAATATGACCCACGGCGATACCGCGAATTACCAAAGTGAGCGACTGACTACCGGCTACGCCGCCCATTGACGGCACAATGCCGTTCAGCACCGCTAAAATAGGTAAAATATCTAAGGTGGTTTCAAAGAAGCTAGCAACAAATGCGGCAGCCAGTGCCGTTAATAAGTTAACTCCCAGCCAGACAGAGCGCTTTTTGGAGCTTTTTAATACTGGCGCAAAGGTATCTTCTTCATCATCAAGACCGGCTAAACCTAACAGGTGGTGTTCGGCGTCTTCACGGATAACATCAACAATGTCATCGATAGTGACACGACCCAAGAGCTGGGCATTGTCATCAACCACCGGTGCCGATATCCAGTTATGGCGCTCAAATAATTGCGCCACATCGCTTTCATCCATTGAAATTGGAATGGATTCACAATCTTCATCCATTAACTCATGCACCAGTTTCTCTGGTGGGTTAGTTAATAAGGTACTTAACGATAACGCGCCTAAAAAACAATTATGTTTATCGACCACATACAGATCATCGGTGCCCTCAGGCAGTTCACCGCGTAATCTTAAATAGCGCAGTACCACATCAAGGGTCACATCGGGGCGAATGGTCACCGTATCGGTGTTCATTAATGCGCCTGCAGAACGCTCTTGATATGACAGTGCTTGCGTTGCTCGCTCACGGTCTTGAATATCCATGGCGCTAACAACGTCTTTATAGACGGTGTCGGGCAGACTACGTAATACCTCACCTAAGTCATCGTGGCCCATATCTTCAGTAGCAGCGGCGATGTGCTTAGGTTCCATTTGGGCAATAATGCCTAAACGTACGTCTTCAGACAGTTCTTCAAGTACGTCACCCTGAACATCAGGATCAACCAATTGCCACAATAGTCGCCGTACTTTATGTGGTGATGACTCTAATAGCAGTGCGGTGTCACAGGGGGCGGTTTTTGCCAGCATACGCCTAACTTGAACAAATTGACCACTGTTTAGTGACTTGGTCACTTGTTTTAATTGTTGTAGTGGAGCATCTTGTTCGAAAGTTTCAGGCATTGGCGACCTTTGTTAATTTTATTACGTTAGGCAAGTTAGCGACTTACTGTATTTATTGTATCTTACAGTATTATGTCAAACTAGTTTAAGTTATGGTTAGGCTGATTTGTTTTTTTTAATTTAGACCTGTGTTACAACCGTTATTCTTGTTCGTTAAAGCGTTGTTCAATGAGTTGCCCTACGGCGTGCAGTGCGGGCTCTGCATCAGGACCTTCGCAGACCACTCTCACTTCTTTACCTTGGCTGCTTTCGAGCAACATTAACGCCAGCACACTGTCGCCGGCGGCTTCTTTATCATCTTGATATAAGGTAATGGATGCGTCAAATTGTACCGTTAATTGCGCTAATACGGTCGCGGCTCTGGCATGCAAACCAAGTTTGTTTTTGATTAAAAAGGTACTTTCTGAGCGCATACTATATCCTACCTAAGCTGAACAAATGATTATTGAAATGGCTTTATTTTTCTTGCTCACGATGGCGAATTTTCACATTAGGGTGTGACATCGCAAAGCTTTCGCCTATGGTTTGCGCTAAATAAACAGAGCGGTGTTGACCACCGGTGCAACCAATCGCGATGGTTAAATAGCTACGATTATTACGTTCTAAATGCGGTAGCCAAGTTTGCACAAAGGTTTGAATTTGCCAGGTAAACTTTTGCACAATACTGTGGCTGGCCAAGTAATCCTTTACCGGTTGATCGAGCCCGGTTAAGGGCTTAAGCTCGGGCTCCCAGTGCGGATTAGGTAAAAAACGCGCATCAAAAACATAGTCAGCACCTTTGGGAATACCGTGCTTAAAGCCAAATGACTCAAAGGTAATAATCAGCTGTTTATCTTTTTTACCTAAAATTGTTTCGCGAATCGACTCAGCCAACTGGTGCACACTTAATTCACTGGTGTCGATTTCATGATCGGCCCGCGCAATGATCAAGCTCAGTAATTCTTTTTCCTTTTTAATCGCTAAATCAAGCGGTAAAGAGTCAATAGACAAGGGGTGCAAACGGCGTGTTTCAGAAAAGCGCCGGATCAAGGTTTGATCATCACAATCTAAATAAAATAATGTCGGTTTGGCAAAGTCAGGCAAATATTCCAAGATTTCATTAAATTCCTGCTGCTCCTTTGGCAAGTTACGCACATCAATGCTGACCGCTATTTTATTATAACTATCAGAGACACTGCGTACTAAAGAGGGCAGTAAATTAACCGGAATATTGTCAACACAATAAAAGCCTAAATCTTCAACAACGCGTAACGCAACCGATTTTCCAGAGCCAGAGCGGCCACTGATAATAATTAATTCCATTTAGCACCCTTACTATTAATTAGGATTCATTCAAAATAACTTGGTATAACGCCTGATCAGACTTTGCCGCACGCAACTGCTTACAAAACTCTTTATCATTGAGCTTCTCTGCGATGGTGGCAAGGGTTTTCAAATGCTGTTGGTTATCTCCGTCAGGCACGATAAGTGCAACAAAAATATCAACGGGGCGATTATCAATGGCATCAAAATTAATGGCAGTTTCGCTCACTAAAATTAATGCAAGTGGCTCCTGTGCGCCGCTCATACGACCATGTGGAATAGCAATTCCTCGGCCAATACCGGTACTTCCCAGCTTTTCTCTGGCTAACAGCGCACTGAGAATATCTTGCTGCGATAAATACGGCATTTTATTGTGAGCGAGTTCACTGATGAATTCTAGAATTCTTTTTTTACTATTAAAAAGGACCACAGCTTTGCTGCAGTCCTGACATATAAGTGAGCTTAATTTCATAGTGTTAGTGTCGAGCAAGTTTCTCTTTGTGTTTAATTACTTGACGATCGAGTTTGTCAATCAACGAGTCAATGGCAGCGTACATATCTTGGTGTTCTGTAGAAGCGAAGAGTTCCCCGCCACTTACATGTAAGGTTGCTTCAGCTTTTTGAGTTAGTTTTTCTACATCGAGAATGACATACACCTTAGTAATGTGATCAGTGTGTCTTTGCAGCTTCGCAAATTTATTATTTACATAGTCTCTTAATGAGTCTGTAATGTCTACATGGCGACCAGTTAAGTTTAGTTGCATAAGCATTTCCTCTTTGTTATACGCCTTAAATCAAACTTTTACGTTGATTTGACGGTGGAATAGCCAGCGACTCGCGATATTTTGCAATAGTACGTCTAGCTACTTTAATTCCTTGCTCAGCCAATATATCTGCTATTTTACTATCACTCAATGGTTTGGCTAAATTTTCTGCGGCAATCAACTTTTTGATCAGCGCGCGTATTGCGGTCGATGAGCATTCGCCGCCATTTTCAGTGCTAACATGACTAGAAAAAAAGTACTTTAATTCAAAAATACCCCGTGGGGTATGCATATACTTTTGCGTGGTAACCCGTGAAATAGTCGACTCATGCATTTCTACCAGTTCAGCGACATCATTTAACACCATAGGTTTCATCGCTTCAGGGCCGTGCTCAAAAAATGCCTGTTGTTGTTTAACGATACAGTTGGTTACTTTTAACAAGGTGTCATTTCTGCTCTCTAAGCTTTTAATGAACCATTTAGCCTCTTGCAAATGTGAGCGAATAAACTGGCTGTCGCCACTGGACTTAACCGTGCGAGACATCGCCGCATACTGACTATTAACGCGGATTTTGGGCATGCTATCGGGGTTTAACTCGACCACCCAACGGCCTTTCACTTTTTTTACCGAGACATCCGGTATAACGTACTCAGACTCTTCTCTTACTATGGTATCTGCAGGTTTAGGGTTGAGTGAATGGATCAGCGTCATGACTTCTTTAAGCTCATCTTCTTTAAGCTTAGTTTTTTTCATTAAGGTACGGTAATCACGTGCTGCCAGCAGATCGATATGATCGGTTAGAATCATTTTGGTTTCGTTTATATACGGCGTGTCTTGATCAAATTGATTAAGCTGAATACATAAGCATTCTTGCAAACTGCGCGCGGCAATGCCAACGGGATCAAATAATTGAATACGCTTTAATACCGCTTCAATTTCATCGAGTTCTACCGCATCTATGTCGTTACTATCTTGATTAAAGCTAGCTAATATTTCCTCACAGCTCAGTGTTAAAATACCTGAGTCATCTACGGCCTCAACAATGGCAATGGCAATCGCTTCATCGGTTGGGCTAAAAGGGGTTAGCTGTAATTGCCACATCAAATATTCATGCAGTGTTTCGGTTGATGCGCCTTGATAAATAGATTCATCTTCTGGCATCGGGCCTGATGACGATGAGGGCGCTGCGCTCATGTATTCATCCCACGTCACATCCATGGCCATATCATCGCTGATGGTGTCTTTATTCAGTGCTTCTCCGCTATCTTGCTCATACTCGCTTGGGGTGTCGTCTGCTGAGGCGCTAACGCTAGTGTCATCTGCCTTTTGCTCGTTTTTACCAGCGGCTTCTTCGGAGTAATCCTGTTCATCAACTTCCAGCAAGGGGTTGCTATCAAGTGCTTCTTGTATTTCTTGCTGGAGATCCAAGGTACTGAGCTGCAATAGGCGAATTGCCTGCTGCAGTTGTGGAGTCATTGTAAGTTGCTGGCCCATGCGCAGCTGTAATGATTGCCTCATTTATCTCTAACAATCCTTTTATAATGATATGATTAATCTTAGCAGATGCTTATTGCAATAGCATTGTTACAGCCTGAACTGTTCGCCCAAATAAACATCGCGCACTGTTTTGTCATTTAATACATACTCAGGGGTACCCGATGCAATTAACTCCCCATGAGAAACAATGTAGGCTTTTTCACAAACATCAAGGGTTTCTCTTACATTATGGTCGGTGATCAGTACGCCAATTCCGCGATTTTTCAGATGTTCGATAATCTTTTTGATATCGAGTACCGAAATAGGATCGACACCGGCAAACGGTTCATCCAGTAGGATAAACTTAGGATCGGCTGCTAAAGCGCGCGCAATTTCTACGCGGCGACGCTCCCCGCCAGAAAGTGCCATACCTAGGCTGTCGCGAATATGCTGTAGGCTAAATTCATCCAGTAAACTATCAAGCGTTTCTTCTCGCGCTTGTTTATTTAGTTGCTTGCGTGTTTCTAAAATTGCCATTAAATTTTGGTACACGGTGAGCTTACGAAAAATAGATGACTCTTGGGGTAAATAGCCTATGCCCAAACGCGCGCGGCTGTGCATCGGCAGCAAGGTAATATCGTTATCATCTATGGATATTTTGCCTTTATCACTGGGCACTAAGCCGACTATCATGTAAAAGGTGGTGGTTTTACCCGCGCCATTAGGGCCGAGTAAGCCAACAATACTGCCTGCCTTGACTTCTAGCCCAACATTTTTTACAACTTCACGGCCTTTATAGCTTTTTGCTAACAGCTCTGCTTTAAGTGTGCTCATGGCTGACCTTTATCTTCTTGATTTTTCTTTTGTGCCTTTTTGCTGTCTACAGGCACTAAAATGGTATGCACTCGGTCTGTGGAGTTCTCATCTTTTTCAGCGCTGATTAGCTGCTGTGCTATATCGTAGGTAATACTTTTCGCGGAAATTTGTTGTCCCGCTTGGGTAATATTAGCGTTGCCGATTAAGGTTAAAAAACGTTGTGCTACATCGTAACGTACTTCGTCGGCGCTGGCGCTCATAATACTGCCATCGAGTTGTTTTTCTTCAAAGTAGGCTGGGCTGCCCGTGGCTATTAGCAGCTGCTTGTTGTCGCCTAGCTCGTCACGCTTATGTACTTCTAAACGATCGGCGGTAATACGCCGATTACCGTGAATAATTTCCACATTTTTTTCAAAGATACCAACGTTTTCTTTAAGTTGACCTTCTTGGCGATCGGCACTAATCGAAATTTGGTTCGCTGCAGGCGCTGTGTCTTGTGCCATTACCTGACTGTTAAACACTAGCAGTAGTGAAGGAATAATAAGTATTTTTGCAAGATTATTGGTCATAATATAGTGTTCGCGTATGGTTAGTTAGTTTTATCACCTCGGTTTGTAAATTAGCCTCAAGGCCTTTACCGGTGATCTTTAAATTAGGTCCAGTTATTACAACGGGTTGCTCTGTATGCATAGTTAATAGCTTGATATCTACTTGAATATTATCAGCGGTGATTTTATCTATCATGGCTTTTTCAACTAAGTTTACAGCGGTTACATTGCCCTCTAAAATTAACTGTCGTTCATCATACAGCGTGGCTTCTTCGGCATTGATACGCCATGTTTGCTTATCGTCGTACAATATAAAAATAGGTTTTTCAAATAAGGTAAACCCTAGCTGTTCATACAGCTCCATCTTCGCAGCGGTGACCTTATGGCTAATATGGCCTTGCTCATCAAACGTTGTTTGCTTGAGTCCAATTGCCGTATAGTCGGGCTTGGTCAAGACTTCAGAGTCGGTGCTGGTTACCGAACTTACTTGAGTAAAATAAGGGTACCAAAGCCAAACCATACAGCCGATGAATAAAACGCTTAATACTAAGCGCGCTATGTTCATGAGCTGCTACCTTGGCTGGTGAGTGGCTTATGGTTTTCTAGCATTAATAAGTCGGTTAACTCTCTAACCGCGCCAAAACCACCGGGAAGTAGGGTGGTATAATGCGCGATACGTTTAATTAACGGATGGGCGTCGTTAACCGCCACCGCAAAACCTACTTGCTCCATAACCGGCATATCTGGGCCATCATCACCAATGTAGGCAATTTGTTCATCGGTTAAATTAAGCGTGTTTTTTAGCTCTTGATAGGCTATTAGCTTATTTTCTTGGCCTTGATAAATATGCTGTACCGTTAAGCTGGTCATGCGTTGTTGCACTATTTGTGAATGGCGACCGGTAATAACGGCGACTTCAAAGCCGCTATTAATTAACGCTTTAATGCCAAAGCCATCTTTTGTATTAAATGCTTTAAGTTCTTCGCCTTGGTTACCAAGATAAATACGCCCATCAGAGAATACACCATCAATATCGCAGATCAGTAATTTTACTTTTTTTGCGCGCTGTTGCGCATCAGCACTCAGCGGTTGATAGAGTTCTGCAAATTGCATTTATAATACTCCTGCTTTCAGTAAGTCTTGCATATTAAGTGCACCAATAGGCTGGTTATGCTCATCAATAACAATTAAACCATTAATACGTTTGTGCTCCATAATATTAAGCGCTTCGGCGGCCAGCATATCTGCGGTCGCTGTGGTGCATGACTTGGTCATCACCACTTCGATGGGCGTACTATGAATATCAACACGTTGCTCTAAGATGCGACGTAAATCACCATCGGTAAATAACCCTGCCAGTTGTTGGTTATTATCAACAATGGCGGTCATGCCTAGCCCCTTAGCAGACATTTCTATCAGTGCGTCTTTGATGGTTTGCGAAATAGAGATAATAGGCGTATTTACGCCACTGTGCATCACATCTTTTAAAGTCAGCAACAAACGCTTACCTAAACTGCCCCCAGGGTGCGACAGGGCAAAATCATCGGCAGTAAAGCCGCGCGCTTCAAGCAGTGCCACCGCCATTGCATCGCCCATAGCCAATGTGGCTGTGGTGCTAGCTGTAGGGGCTAAGCCTAGTGAGCAGGCTTCTTGTTCAACTTTAATACATACATGCACATTAGCAAGGGTCGCCATGGTTGACTGCGGGTTCCCCGTCATGGCAATAATTTTTGCCCCTAGGCGTTTTAATACCGGAATAATATTTAATACTTCGCTGGTTTCACCAGAGTTAGAAATTAGCATCACTACATCGTTTGCGGTGATCATCCCTAAATCGCCATGGCTCGCTTCACCAGGGTGAACAAAAAAAGCCGGGCTGCCGGTGCTGGCGAGCGTTGCGGCAATTTTATGGCCAATATGGCCCGATTTACCCATGCCAATAATAATGATTCGCCCTGCGCAGTCATACATGAGCTGGCATGCTTGATGAAAATTTTCATCTACGTATTGCTTAATATCATCAAGTGCTTGGCGCTCAATATCTAAAACCCGTAGCCCTTGCTGAATAAAATTTAGCTGTGTCATAAACTGCCCTTACCCTACTTGACTAAATATATACCCTTGGTAAATCAAAAATGCAGTAAGCAGTAATCCACCTTCTACTCTATTGATACGTTGAGCACCTCTAAAGTTCAATGACATAACAATCAGCACAAAGGTGACAGCAATCATTATCAATACATCACGGTTAGCCACTGAGGGGTCAATGAGCGATGGGTTGATGATACCGGCCAAAGGTAACACGGCCAAAATATTAAAAATATTTGAGCCAACAATATTCCCCAGCGCCAGATCATCTTCATTTTTCAATACGCCTGCAATTGACGCCGCCAGTTCGGGTAAGCTAGTACCAATGGCAATGATGGTTAGCCCGATAACCAGATCGCTGAGACCAAAATATTTTGCAATATCGACCGCTGAGCCGACTAAAAAGTGCGAACTAAGCGGTAATAAAATCATGCCGACAATCAGCCAAAATACCGCTTTTATGGTGGGCACATCGCTTGGCACTTCGTCGCAGGCTTCGGTGACAAACGGATCAACCTGATTTTTGGCCCTTAACGACACGATGATCAGTCCTAAAATAAACACCACAAAACCCACAGCCAGAGCAATAGCCTCGGGGAATGAGAAGTAGTTATCGGAAAAAATATACCAAGCGGCTAGCGAAATTAATAATACTAGGGGGATTTCCCGTTTAAGGGTACTTGATGACACCGATAGCGGGCGTAATAAAGCGGTAATACCTAACACCAATAATATGTTAGTGATGTTTGACCCCACCACATTACCTATTGCTGTGTCGGTTTTACCGGCAAAGGCAGCGGACGCTGACACCATCATTTCAGGCGCAGAAGAGCCCATAGCCACCACGGTTAAACCAATAATGAGTGTGGGTACACCAAAGTTTTTTGCCAGTGCTGCGGCACCATAAACAAACCTGTCTGCGCTCCAAACTAACGCGGCCAGACCAAGAATTAAAATAACAAACGAGATCACCATAGTGTTAAACCAGTCATTGAAAGTAGCGATTGCGCGAATAGTAACAAAAGCCAATCTGAAAGTATAAATAAAACAGTGCTGCAAATAGTGCTAAGCTGCTTATTTTATAATTATTTAAGGTATGCTTAAGGGTGTTTATCCTGGCTAGTTTTATTTGTTGGGCGAAAAATTTAAGCTAAGGTTAAGGTGCAATGAGCGAGCCTTATAACTGTTTAACTGTGCACATTACAAAATCTTACGAATTGTTTTTTCCATCTTGGTGAAAAAAGCCTTAAAATGGGGAAATAAGTGAATAATGTTATGGAGAGCGGCTTGTCGCAATCAATAGTAGAAGTCAAGGATGTGAGCTTTTCTAGGGGCAGTAGGGTCATATATAAAAATATGAGCTTCAATGTTCCGAAAGGTAAAATCACCGCTATCATGGGGCCAAGTGGTATTGGTAAAACCACTATGCTGCGATTAATTGGTGGTCAGCTTAAGCCTGACTCGGGTGATATTTTATTTGAGGGCAGCAGCATTCCAAGCATGACGCGTAAAGAACTTTATGCGGCGCGTACCAAAATGAGCATGCTATTTCAAAGCGGCGCATTATTTACTGATATGTCGGTATTCGATAATATTGCCTTTCCGATTCGAGAACACACCCACTTAAGTGAAGATTTAATTCGCCTAGTCGTACTCATGAAGCTGCAGGCTGTGGGTTTACGCGGCGCTAAAGATTTAATGCCTTCTGAATTATCTGGTGGTATGGCACGTCGTGCTGCCTTAGCGCGTTCAATTGCACTCGATCCTGAATTAATTATGTATGATGAGCCCTTTGCTGGCCAAGACCCTATTTCGATGGGCGTGCTGGTCAAGTTGATTAAGTCGCTCAATGAAGTGCTAGGTTTAACCTCTTTAATTGTCACGCACGATGTTAAAGAAGTACTGAGTATTGCTGAGCACGTGGTCATTATTGCTGAGCAAGGTGTGATTGGTGCAGGCACCCCCGATGAAATGCGTCAACATCAATCGCCGTTAGTACAGCAATTCTTAAAAGGCTTATCTGATGGACCGGTGCCATTTCACTTTCCGGCCCAATCATACGCCGATGAGTTGCTTGGAGAACAGAGCTAATGTTGGATTTATTGCAAAAGCTAGGGCATAAAACGTTAGGGCGTTTTGCCGCTTTAGGTCGCTCTGCCTATATGTTATTTGGTGCATTGTTTCACCTGCCTAATTTTAAAAAAGGCACGCCATTATTGATCCGTCAATTATATATGGTGGGCTCACAGTCACTGCTTATCATCATGGTTTCAGGGTTATTTATTGGCATGGTATTGGC
>NZ_JBFJHD010000082.1:0-12556 GCF_041613455.1 Pseudoalteromonas sp.
CATCATAAACATAAACTTGGCTCCCCCTCCCCGACTCGAACGGGGGACCTGCGGATTAACAGTCCGTCGCTCTAACCAACTGAGCTAAGGGGGAATCGTTTATGATTGAAAAACTTGGCTCCCCCTCCCCGACTCGAACGGGGGACCTGCGGATTAACAGTCCGTCGCTCTAACCAACTGAGCTAAGGGGGAAGCGTCTTGCCTTTCAACGGGGCGAAATATTAATGACCCAACTGCAAAGTGTCAACACATAAAAGATCATAAACACAAAAAAGAAGTCTATTCGTTGTTTTTGTGTTCGATCTGCACGTTTTGTAGCATAAATTGGCCTAATTAAATGGCCCGTGTTTACTTAAAGCCGCTGTGCAATTTATAAAATTGTGAAATAAAAACACTGTTGCGCTAATTTAAAACTGAAAAAAACAGTAGTTACAACTCAATATACAACTAACTAATAAAAAAAGCCGCGATAAAGTAATTACTCAAACACTTGTATAAGCGAATTAAAAACGCCTCACGCTGCCCACACAACGCTTTTTTAATTCAGCGCCTCGAATTTGTTGCCTGCAGCCAAGAAGGTGGCTAAAAGGTATGTTATGTAATTTGTACAAAAGCTATACAATCAATAGCTTAAATAACATAATTTACATTACAGCCCAACACATAACGCCTTGCATTTGCGCTACAGTATGCTTTTACATTTAAGGCTAAGAAAGTTTTCATCTTGGCAACTTAAAAATATTTTTGCAGCGAGATTTTTTGCCATGCTGCAATCCCTTTATAAATGCGGCTTTGCTTGAGTTATCCACGGTTTCTGTGGATAACTCTGTTTATGAAACTTTAAGAACATCGCCACCCCCAGTATTTTAGAGGGCTACAACGATTTCAAGCATTTAAAAATGTTTTTTTAAATCATTTAAAAACAGTACGTTATGAATTGATAGCGAAACTGGCTGTAACGATTAATAAAATTATTCGTGACGATAAAGCAAAATATTATGTTGTGTAATATTGCAGCAGTTATGTGGCGTTAAATGTAATAAAAGTTGCTGTTTTGATCTTAATTTGTTTTTTAACGCTTTGAACGTAAATATTGCCTTAAGGGCTCAAAAATTAATCTTTCTAGCCTATTTATCAAATTAACTTGTGGTGGCGAATAAAGCATGGCTTGAATAGCGTATATGCTTTAAAATGTGTGGTTCAGTAAAAAGAGGCTAATTTATTCTATGCGCGTAATTTCAGATAAGCACACTCGCCCTGATTTACTCAATGATCCCATCTCACCAACATTAAAAAGAATGACCATTCCGATGATTTTCGGCATGGTGTCATTAATGATGTTTAATATTGTTGATATTTTTTTTATTAGCTTATTAGGCACAGAGCCATTAGCCGCGGTGAGCTTTACTTTTCCGGTTACCTTTATGGTAATAAGCTTAGCCATCGGGTTAGGCATAGGCACTTCAGCGGTAATAGCCAAAGCACTGGGCAGTGATAAATTAGATGAAGCCCGTTTTGATGCCAGTATTTCGTTGCTTGTCGCTGTGGTGCTGGTGCTTATATTATCTTTTTGTGGCTATTTATTAATCGATCCTATATTCACCTTATTAGGGGCCGGTAGTAATGTATTACCGCTTATTCATGACTATATGAATATTTGGTTTTTAGGCAGTGTGTGCCTGATCACGCCGATGATAGGGAACTCGGTATTGCGTGCCAGTGGCGATACCAAAACGCCAAGCCTAGTGATGGGCGGGGCAGGGTTAATCAATGCGGTTTGCGACCCAATCCTTATTTTTGGCTGGGGGCCTATTCCTGCACTGGGAATTCAAGGTGCGGCCATTTCGAGTGTTATTGCTTGGTCAATTGCGGTGATAATTATTTTATACCTATTAATTATTAAAAAGCAGCTACTGAGCTTAAAAGCTGGGGGGCAAACTGCGGTAGGGGCGATCCGTAAAATATTAAAAATTGGTTTACCCGCAGCAGGCGCAAATATGCTAACGCCCGTGGCAATGGCGGTAATAACAGCGCTGGTTGCCCAACATGGGCCCGAGGCAGTCGCGGCGTTTGGTGTCGGCAGTAAAATAGAATCGATTGCCAGTATTTTAATTTTAGCGTTATCGATGACACTGCCGCCGTTTATTAGCCAAAACTTTGGCGCCAATAACTTAACCCGCGTTAAACAAGCCTATACAGGTACCTTAAAGTTTGTAATGATTTGGCAGTTTGCTATTTATATTTTACTTATTATTTTTGCCGGCGGCTTAAGCCAACTGTTTGGTAAAGAACAAGCGGTGATAGACGTTATAAAACTGTTTATTTACACCATCCCATTAAGTTATGGCTTGCAAGGGGTGATCATATTATCTAACTCATCGTTTAATGCATTACATAAACCGATGAATGCCTTAGTATTAAGTGTTATTAGGTTGTTTGTTTTTTATCTGCCGTTTGCGTATCTAGGTAATGAACTTGCAGGGCTAGTCGGGTTATTTGTCGGCGCCGCTTTAGGTAATTTATTTACCGCAATTGTGGCGTATAAATGGTTTATCAAAGAGCTTGAAACATTAAATAATCAGTTGTTACAGGAGTGCAGTCAGTGAGTGATCATTTTCAACTTAAATCACAGTTTAAGCCCGCAGGCGATCAACCCACTGCGATAGCTCAGCTGTGCGAAGGACTTGAGGCGGGGCTGGCTCATCAAACCTTATTAGGTGCAACCGGCACAGGTAAAACATTTACCATGGCCAATATTATTAATGACTTAAATCGGCCCACCATCATTATGGCGCATAATAAAACGCTCGCGGCGCAACTGTATGGCGAAATGAAAGAGTTTTTTCCACACAATGCGGTAGAGTATTTTGTATCTTATTACGATTATTACCAGCCCGAAGCGTATGTGGTGTCTAGCGATACCTTTATTGAAAAAGACGCCTCAATTAACGAACACATAGAGCAAATGCGGTTAAGTGCCACCAAGGCGTTGCTGGAACGCCGCGACACCATTATCGTGGCCTCTGTGTCGGCTATTTATGGTTTGGGCGATCCGCAGTCGTACATGAAAATGATGCTGTTATTAAAAGTGGGCGAAAAAATTGATCAACGCGACATGCTGCGTCGTCTTGCTGAAATACAGTACACCCGTAACGATATCGAGTTTAGCCGCGGTACTTATCGCGTGCGTGGTGAAGTAGTTGATATATTTCCTGCCGAGTCAGATACCTATGCCATACGAGTGGAAATGTTTGATGACGAAGTAGAGCGCTTAAGTATTTTTGACCCTTTAACCGGAGCGGTCGAAAAGCACATTATACGCGCTACTATTTACCCTAAAACCCACTATGTAACGCCGCGAGAAAAAATTCTAGCCGCCATTGAAAACATTAAACAAGAACTCAAAGAGCGCAGAGCACAACTGCTTAGCGCAAATAAGTTAGTTGAAGAGCAACGTATTGCGCAGCGTACCCAGTACGACATAGAAATGATGACCGAGTTAGGGTATTGCTCGGGTATCGAAAACTACAGCCGGTATTTATCGGGGCGTACGCCGGGCGATCCGCCACCAACATTACTCGATTATTTACCCGACGACGCGCTGATGATTATTGATGAATCGCACGTGACCGTTTCGCAAATTGGCGCTATGTATAAAGGGGATAGAAGCCGTAAAGAAAACCTTGTTGAGTACGGCTTTAGAATGCCGTCGGCATTGGATAATCGCCCCCTCAGGTTTGAAGAATTTGAAGCGATAGCCCCACAAACCATTTATGTGTCGGCCACTCCAGGTGATTTTGAGCTAGAGCGCAGTGCGGGCGAAGTGGCAGAGCAAGTTATTCGTCCAACAGGGCTACTTGATCCGTTAATTGAAGTACGCCCGGTGGCTGATCAGGTTGATGATTTACTCTCAGAAATTTATAAAAGTGTCGCTAAAGGCGAGCGGGTGTTAGTGACCACGCTGACCAAGCGCATGTCGGAAGATTTAACCGACTATTTAAGCGAACATAATGTAAAAGTGCGCTATTTACACTCCGATATAGACACGGTAGAGCGCGTTGAAATTATTCGCGATTTACGGGCAGGCGTGTTTGATGTGTTAGTGGGCATTAACTTATTACGAGAAGGCTTAGATATGCCCGAAGTGGCATTGGTGGCTATTTTAGATGCCGACAAAGAAGGCTTTTTACGTTCTGCGCGTTCATTAATTCAAACCATAGGGCGTGCTGCACGTCACCTTGACGGACGGGCTATTTTATATGGCGATCGCATTACCAAGTCGATGGCCAAAGCGATTGATGAAACTGCGCGTCGTCGTGAAATACAACACGCTTACAACGAAAAACACGGTATTGAGCCGCTGGCACTATCGAAAAAGATCCTCGATGTAATGGATGTAGGTGAAGACGCTGCTCCACAAGATAATTTACAGCTTATTCGTAAAGAGTCGAAAAAGGTACTTAGTGCCAAAGAAATTGCGCAACAAATTAAGCAACTAGAAACTAAAATGCATGCCTATGCCAGTGATTTAGAGTTTGAAAAAGCGGCGTCAGTACGCGATGAAATACATGAACTACAGCAACAGTTGATAAATTAAATGACCTCAGATTTTACACCTCTTATATCGGCTCTGGCCGATGCGCCTTTATTAAACAACGAATTATGCCGTGTGTTTCATGGCCGTGGGCACAGCATTGAAGCGTTAAGCCATATTAATTTAGACTTTTATCCGCCATGCCTATTTTTAGTCTCGTATGATGAAATTGAGCCAGACACGCTGACACTATTAACCAATACCCTGTGGCAATGGGCAACCGAGCATCACCCAGCGCTGATAACTGCGCTGGTGTATCAGCAACGGGCGGGCGTGCAAAGCCATAATGCCTTAGTGCATGGTACATTACCGACGCAGCACAGTGTAAAAGAAAATGGCATTGGCTTTTTGGTTGACTTAATGAGCAAACAAAACACCGGTATTTTTCCTGATATGCGCAGCGGCCGTGAGTTTGTATTAGCTAACAGCAAGCATGCCAAGGTGCTTAACTTGTTTGCCTACACTTGTGGTTTTTCGCTGGCGGCAATGCAAGGTGGCGCCGATCATGTAATGAACATGGATATGAGTAAAGGCGTGCTCAATATAGGTAAAAAGAATCATCAGCTTAACGGTTTTGAAAAGGGCGTGAGTTTTTTACCTCACGATATTTTAAAGTCGTTTGGCAAACTTAAAAAAGCCGCGCCGTTCGATTTAATCATTGTTGATCCGCCCAGCTTTCAAAAAGGCAGTTTTATTTTAACTAAAGACTACCAAAAAGTACTGCGCCGCTTACCAGAGCTATTAAATGAGCACAGCCAGTTATTACTGTGTGCCAACAGCCCAGCACTAACCGAAGCGGCATTTAAACAGTTAATAGCTGAGCATACTGCAGGGGCTATCGAGTTTGTGCAGCGGTTAGCGCCCACAGCCGGTTTTATTGAGGTTGATAGCGATAAAAGTTTAAAGGCGTTGGTATATAAATCGAGTGGTAACGCCGCTTAAATGAAACTGAGTAAACGACTGAGCGCCATTAATAACCTCATCACTCAGCCCTACGATGTAATTTGGGATACCTGCTGTGATCATGGTTATTTAGGCATGGCTTTATTGCAGCGTCAGGCGGCCAAGCAGGTCAATTTTGTGGATATTGTCCCCGCGCTGATTGACAATTTAGCTTCTCGTTTAGCGCATTTGCCCCATGCGACAACCACATCTGCATGGCAAGTTATTTGCCAACACGTCGGGGATATTAAATTAACCGCATCTACTAGGCAGCTTATTGTTATTGCCGGAGTAGGGGGCGATTTAATGTTAAGCCTAGTACAGCAAATAGTAGCGAATAATTTGCCGCATAAAGAGCAGCCGCTCGAGTTTATTTTATGCCCAGTGCACCATGCCTATAAATTACGGTCGGGGTTATCTCAGCTCGGGTTAGGCTTGCTGAGTGAGCAAATAGTTACTGAAAATCAGCGCTTTTATGAAGTGCTGCATGTGAGCTTTGCAGCCGACACAGCAATACATGTATGTGGTTCAGTGATGTGGGATTTCAGCCAAACAAGCCACCAGCAGTATGTGCAACGACTGTTGGCACATTACACACGGATGCGACAACAAGATCAGCCCTACTTACAAAAAGTGATAACTGACTATCAGCAGCTAATAAAACACTCGCTGCAGCACAAAAATCAGCTTACAGTTTATTGATCTCTTGTTTTACATCAAAACTTGCATCGGTGACGATGGCTTCAAGTGTTTGCACGCGCTCTTTTAGCGCTTGAACTTGGCTATTTAGCTCGGCAAGGTGTTTATTAGCATCACTATTATTATTTTGCATTCGGTGTTTAAATTCTAAGTGCTTTTTGTACATATCATAAATGACTCCCGATCCCACCGAAATCAGTACAATTAACACTATCATGGTTGTACCCGACATAACTGCGTCCTGTGAATAATTTTGTTTAAAGTATAACCATAATACAGTGACGATAAAGCGCCTAATTGTAACTATATTTGTCTAACAAATAACAAAGTGGATTGTTGATAGTGAAAGCATTCGCTATATTAAGCACAGCTCAGCTAAAAATTTTACCTAACCAATTAAGTGAGTTGCTATGTTAAATAATAAAATTCCACCGATTATTGTTGTGTTGTTTTTTGCCTTGTTAATGGCCTTAATAGCCCATTACAGCGTGATTGATTTTAGTGCCTTTATTTTGTATTTAACGCTGAGCTTAGTGATTATCGGCTGCGTGTTTTGTCTTGCGGGAGTGGTGAGTTTTTGGTTAGCTAAAACCACGGTTAATCCCAATAAACCAGAGCAAGCAACCCGCTTAATTACCGGCGGGATTTATCGGTTTTCGCGTAACCCTATGTATGTCGGGTTTGCATTTATTTTATTAGGCTGGGGTATTTGGTTAAGCTCTGTTTGGGCGCTGCTATGTGTCGCAGGCTTTGTAGCGTATATCACGGTGTTTCAAATTATTCCAGAAGAGCGGGCGCTTGATAAACTGTTTGGCGACGAGTACCAGCAGTATAAAAACAAAGTAAAACGCTGGTTGTAAGCACGCGCTCTATGAACTGCTGGTAATAAAAAAGGCTATCAACGATAGCCTTATTCTGGGTTTTATTCGTATTCGAGCGGGTCGCTCACATTATTAGCGGTAAATGCTTCAATGCGCTCTTGGCAGGCGCCACATTTGCCACAGGCTTTTTCGCGACCGTTGTAGCAGGTCCATGTTTGGCTGTAATCTAAGCCCATGGTTAAGCCGTCGGTTAAAATATCAATTTTGCTGTTATTTAAATACGGGCTAACAATTTCCACGGCATCGTAGTTAGCAATGCGGCACACGTCATCCATTTTTTGCACAAACTCAGGGCGACAATCGGGGTAAATAGCATGATCCCCAGAGTGTGCGCCGTAATATACTTGGCTTGCTTTAAGCGACACCGCATAACCTACTGCTAAAGAAAGTAAAATCATATTACGATTTGGCACAATAGTGCTCTTCATACTTTCTTCTTCGTAATGGCCTTCGGGCACGTCAATATCATCGGTTAACGATGAGCCGCCAATAAGCTGGTTAATCGCAGAAATATCAACAATTTTATGAGGTACGTTTAACCGCTTACAAACAGCTGCAGCGACTTCGAGTTCTTTTACGTGACGCTGACCATAGTCAAACGATAAGGCATAAACATCATGTCCTTGTTGCAGGGCTTTATTTAATACGGTAAATGAATCCATACCGCCGGAATAAATAACTACTACTTTTTGCGTCATAT
Source organism: Pseudoalteromonas sp. (assembly GCF_041613455.1). Lineage (GTDB taxonomy): Bacteria > Pseudomonadota > Gammaproteobacteria > Enterobacterales > Alteromonadaceae > Pseudoalteromonas. The sequence goes on from NZ_JBFJHD010000082.1 coordinate 7,817, forward strand.
CTGTTTTTGCTCTCAGTTTTAATAGAGGTTTATATCAGGGCACGATATACTACATGCCCTGTGCTTAAATAACAATTTATGCCCATATTTAGTCTTTAAAGGTAGCTGTGTTGTTACCGGTTCGTAAGTGAGTGATCCCTTTTGTACAAAATTAATGAAATATTTGAAACCATCCAAGGTGAAGCAAGTTTTACTGGCACCCCCTCTATTTTTTTGCGTTTGCAAGGCTGCCCTGTTGGCTGCTCGTGGTGTGATACTAAACAAACCTGGGATGTTGATAATGTGTACAAAGTGTCGCTTGATGAAACAGTAGAAAAAAAGGCCGATTCAGATCATTGGGCACAAGCCAGCGCCGCACAAATTTTAGCGTTATTTAACCAGCGCGGTTATACCGCAAAGCATGTGGTGATCACCGGGGGAGAGCCGTGCATGTACGACTTAAACCCTGTTTGTGAGCTGTTACACGAAAACGGCTTTAGCACCCAAATAGAAACCAGTGGTACCTTTGAAATACTCGCCCCAGCAAATACTTGGGTTACCGTATCGCCAAAAATTAATATGCGCGGTGGCTACGAAGTACTAACTAGCGCGATGCAGCGCGCCGATGAAATTAAGCACCCCATTGCGATGCAAAAGCATGTTGAAGAGCTAGAAGCCTTGTTTGCAAAAACAGCGGTTAACCCTCAGTTGGTTTACCTACAGCCGATCAGCCAAAAAGAGTCGGCCACCAAGCTTGCAATTGAAACCTGTATCGCTAAAAACTGGCGCTTATCCATTCAAGTACATAAGTATTTAGGCATCAGTTAATTAGTGTTTGGCGGCTATCAGTGTTCAGCCATCAGCTGCACGGTGTCACATTAACTGGCGGTGCTTGGCTTAAAACTGCCAGCCAACACATTACTCCCTATAAATATCCGCTAGCAGAAGCTAACGCTGCACGGCTTTATCACTGCTTTATGAATGACAGCGGTCGTTCATATAGCGGTGTGTACTTTATCCTGTGCTTACTATGCGCAATTCACCGTTTTTATACATTTTATTAGGCCAATATGTCCGTTAATGCTTTATACACAGATCTTTCTGGTTACTACGACCTAATGTGCGCCGATATCGATTATCAAGCACAAAGCCATTGTATTCGTAGACTCCATCAAATTTTCGGTAACAATGCCAATAGACACCTTGATTTAGCGTGCGGCACGGGTCCGCATATTCGCCATTTTATTGACTTTGGCTATCAAAGTAGTGGCCTCGATATTAATCAACCTATGCTCGACAGAGCCGCTCTACGTTGCCCTGAAGCGCAATTTTCATTGCAAGACATGAGTGACTTTACGGTAACTGAGCCGCTGGATTTAATTACCTGCTTTTTATATTCAATTCATTACAGCGATGGCGTAGAAAAATTAAAGCAGTGTATTCGCAGCGCGCATAAAGCACTTAATAGTGGTGGGATGTTTTGTTTTAACGTAGTGGATAAACACCAAATCGATAACGACTCATTTGTGAAACATGCCGCGCACAGCGAAAATAGTGTATTTAGCTTCAGCTCAGGCTGGCATTACAGCGGCGCGGGTAATAAACAAACGTTAAAACTGAGTATTGAAAAAACCACCGACCACGATACCTTCATTTGGCACGATGAACACCCTATGGTGGCGCTAAGTTTCGCAGAGCTTAAAGTAGCTTTGCAGCCGTACTTTGAAATTCATCTGTTTGCACATAACTATGAGCAAATCACCCCCTGGGACGGGCGCTCAGGTAATGCCATAGTGGCCTGCGTAAAGCTTTAACGTTGTAATAGCGCCTAAAAATTGTGTGTTGTGGGTTGGGTTTCGGGCTGCGAAATCCAGCAAAATAATAGTCGCAACGTGCCCATTTTAAGGCAATGTATCGGTATTATGTTGCAGCTAAAAGCATGTTCATATAACGTCGGGCTATCTATTTGTAATTCGGCTGTTGTCTGCTGCTATTGCTGTTTCAAACATTAAACCTTGGCCCCGCCTGACTCAGACGCTTTATGTGTTTCCTCGTGCTTATTTACATAATCAATAAATTCATTGAGGGGGAGGGGCTTAGAAAAATAATAGCCTTGAATTCTTAATTCGCTATATTTGGCTAAATAATGAATCAACATTTCATTTTCGACTCCCTCCACCACCACGGTTTTATTTAAGTCAAGACACACTTGAATAATAGTACTGAGTAAGTCTCTCTCTTTTCCCGCAACGTGTGCACCTAGGGTAAATTCACGATCAATCTTTATAATATTGGCTGGTTGCTTAGCTAAAGAAGACAAGCTTGAGTAACCCGCACCAAAGTCGTCAATAGCCACGTTTAAGCCGGCCGCTAATAATTGCTCAGTGGCATTTTCCACTTTAGTTTTTTCTAAAAAAGCAGACTCAGTCACTTCAACGGTAAAATTTTTCCGGTTTATATTATTGATAGTGAGTAAGTTTATTAATTCTTTTGCAAAGGCACTTTTTTGCACTTGCTTCGCCGAAAAGTTAACCGCAACCGCAAGGCTTTGTAGCTGCTTAGTTGTCGCGATATCAAAAATGACCTTATCTAAAACTTGTTCGCCGAGCTGTATTATTTGACCGGTAGACTCAGCCACCGGAATAAAAATAGCAGGAGAAAGCCAGTGCCCATCCACTGACCACCTTACCAAGCTTTCAACGGCGACTATTTGATTGCTAGGCAAGCTATGTATTGGTTGATAAAAAACTTCTAACTGATTATTTTCCATCGCTTTTTGTAAATTATTTCTGATTTTAACCGCTTTATTATGTTCATCTTCCATCGCTTGCTGATAAAAATGCAGCTGGTTGCCCCCTAAATCTTGTGCTTTTGCCAACGCGATATTGGCATGTTGCAGGTTTAATTTTATATCGACATTATGCTGAATCTCACAGTAGTCAATGCCAGCACTTGCGGTGAGATAGAGCTCAAGATCATGTAAATAATAGATTTTAGACAGACTATGCAGTAGCGCACGTACTTGGTGCTGTAAATCAGCTTGGCCAAAGCCTTTGTAACAAATGAAAAAACTATCGTTATCAACCCGTGAAACTAATTGCTCGTTATGTACGCTGGCCACTATTCGCTCAGCAACTAGCTTAATAAGGCTTTCACTAAGTTTATGTCCTAACGAGTTATATGTGGCGCTAAAATCATTAATTTTAATTAACACGAAAGAAAGGTTGTGTAGTTTTGAGTCCTTAAACTGTTTTTGTAACTGCTCTTCTAATGCATCCATACGTAGTAACCCAGTAAGCTCATCGTACATGGCTCTTTTTTCTAACAAAATGGACGCATCGGCCACTAAAATAAAAATATAGACAAATAAGAAGGTAAGCCAAATAATTGCCTGATCGCTACTGGCATTGCTATAAATTAAATCGTAGTTATTCAAAAAAATATGTGCGTTGTAGTTAACCAAACCCATGATGCTTATTTTTTCACTAATATAATGACCTAAGTTAGCGGTTAGTGCCTCAAGGCTATCTTCATTTTTAGGCTTTGAGCCAATCGAAAAAAACAAGTTTGGTGCGAGTTCAATAAATGTATCGTATGAACTGAGATATTCTAAATAACGCTCCTCAACCAATAAGTTTATATCTAACAACGCGACGATGTAATATGTGTCGGCGTTTTTAACACTTACATGCGTGGAAAAAATAATGATGGGTGTTTCAGTATTTAAGGTAGAGCCGTGGGGTGCAAAGCGGACGGTATCGCTATTTTGTTGTAACCACGCTTTAATGGGGGGAGTGCTTAACATGCCTTTATCGTAAAACTTTTTTGAAAAGTGATCACTAGCGAGTATATCAAGGTCGTCATCGAAGATGATCATACCCTTAATTATTTCATAATCCTTGGTGTAGTTTTTTAAATCTTCTACTGCTAACTCTATGAAATCTGAATAGCTTAACTTTTCTAGCCGGGCCTTAATTCTAAAAATTGCTCGCTGTTGCGCATCTAAATTTTTATTTACCATGGCCTCAATTAAATGCACTTTTTCTTTGGAGTTTACTTCTTGTTCAGCCACTAATTTAACCGAGTTAAAGTGCCAAAATGTGGTTCCTGCGAATATACAAGTAAACACCACAAACTTGAGGGTTTTTACATTATTGAGTTGCACATAATTATAAGAAAGCTTAATAGACAGCAGGGATAAAGTTACAAATAACAGAATGGACGAAATGATGAGATTAAAAGGATTTAAATAGGACTCCACCACAGTGTCATTTTGCACATACAACATAAATATTTGCAGAGCGGCGAATGCAACAATAAAAATTAAAAATAACGTTATGCAGTAAGCCCTTGACTGACACTTTAAATTAATGCGCCGTAAGCTGATTGCAGCAATTGACATAATTAACGCTATTAATGCGATATACGGTGATATAACCGGCATTAAGGTATTTTGGCTTGTCAGGTATTCAAAGGCACCCAGCATGAAAAAAGACAGCAGAAAGTAGACCATTGCACGATATAGTAAATTAGCGGCACTTATAGAAGTGATTGATAAACGCATGTAAAACAAGCCATAAAGTTGCAATATTTTTTGAAAGGTTAGTCTATATGGCTTAGAGGTTCAACTTTTTCATACAAACTAAGAAGGTGAGTATTAGATTTATCTATATGATTTTCTATGGATTATGGTTGCGCAGTATTAATAACGTTTTAGGGTTTTGTTATGTTGGCGGCATCAGCGCTATTTTAAAGCTACAC
>NZ_JBFJHD010000083.1:0-12549 GCF_041613455.1 Pseudoalteromonas sp.
AACTCCCACACATGCGCTTGTTTCGCGACCTCGAGCAGTTCTTGCGAAGAAATGTCACGCTGCAAGCCATAACATATATTATTCGCAATCGAATCGTTAAACAGCACCACCTGTTGCGAAACCAAGGCGAATTGGCGCCGTAAATCTGCCAGTTTGTAGTCATTAAGCGCAATACCATCGAGTAAAATTTCACTCGGCGCGGTTAAATCATAATAACGCGGCAATAAATTAGAAATAGTTGACTTACCTGAGCCCGAGCGCCCAACCAGCGCAATGCTTTCACCTGCCTTAATCGTCAGTGACAAGTCGTTTAATACCGGCTCATCCTTAGTTGGGTATTTAAAGGTCACGTGCTTAATTTCAATTAAGCCGTGCGCTTTATCTATCGCGATGCTGCCGGTATCTTTTTCTATTTCTTCATCGAGCACTAAAAAGATACTCTGCGCCGCGGAAATACCGCGCTGCAGATCACTGTTTACATTTGCCAATTGCTTTAGCGGTCGCAGTAACATCATCATTGACGAGATCAGGACCACAAAATCTCCCGAGCTAATAGTGTCTATCATTGACGGTAACGACACCACCCATAAAATCACCGCCATAGCGCTGGCCGCTAACACCTGAATAATAGATACACTCAGCGCCTTGGTGGCATCCATTTTAATGCGCTGTTGACGGTTATGATTATTGATGCTGGCAAATTGATCGATTTCTTGTGTTTGCCCACCAAAGCCATGAATCACTTTATGACCACTTAACATTTGCTCAGAGCTACGGGTCACTTGACCCATCGCCGATTGAATATTTTTCGAGATATGACGAAAACGCTTTGACACCACAGTCACAATTACCGCCACCAGCGGGATGATCACCAAAAATATCAATGATAACTGCCAACTGGTGTAAAACATCACCGCGAGCAAAAACACCACAAACGCGCCTTCACGTACCACGATCAGCAATGCTTTGGTGATCGCTTGCTGTACCTGTTCAGTATCAAAGGTAATTTTTGAAATTAAATCACCAGTAGAGTTTTTATCGTGAAACGACACCGGCAAATGTAAAATATGTTCAAATAGCTGTTGGCGTAATGCACGCACCACTTGTGAGCCCACATAACTTAGGCAATACGATGACATAAAGTTAAACATGCCACGCCCTAATACCAAAGCAATCACCACAAAAGGGGCATACTTTAATACATCACTATTGCGCTGATTTAAACCTTCATCAATAAACGGCTTCATGAGTTGAATAAATAATGCGTCCATTCCCGAATAGCCAATCATGCCGATAATGGCCACCATGGCAATCGCCTTGTACGCACCAACATAAGAAACAAGCCGTTTATAAATTTGTGTAGTACTTTGCTCCATAACACTCTCTTTATACAGTGACAGCCTCTATTGTATCTTTAGAGCGACAAAAACTAAACGTCAATCTTTGATAAACCAATAACTTTCCTGCTCTCTTGCGCTTTCTACAACGAGTTTATCGCGATAAAATTTAATTCTGATCTGGCCATCTGTGCCAGTAATATACTGCTTGGCAGCTATCTGTTGATAGCGGCTTACTACCGCTTGATGGGGAAAATGCCATTGCCCTTGATACGCACTGGAATGCACCACGATATTTGGCTTTACCGCCGCCACAAACTCTGCACTTGAAGAGGTGCCACTGCCATGGTGAGGGCTAATTAACACATCAGCTGAGAGATCATAACTCGCGTTAAGCAGTGCTATTTCGCGCTGCTTGGAAATATCACCGGTAAATAAAACGCTGTAATGCGCATCACTAATTTTCATTACACAGGAATCATCATTACGATTATTAAGCTCTGCCGTTGGCAAGGTTTCGATAGTCAAACCATGAAAATCAATGCGTTTTGCTACACACGGCATGTTATAGCCGTTAGGATGAAAGGTGCTAAAACTTTCTGCATGTCCTGCGGCAATAAAGTGCCCAACCCCACCACCATGATCATTATCTTCGTGGCTCAACACCGCAGTACTCACATGGATATTATGCGCTTTAATATAGGGCAACAGAATACTGCGAGTGCGACTAAAGCGATTAAAGTAACTAGGACCAAAGTCATAAACCATGGCGTTGCCCTCTTTTACTACTAACACCATTAAGCCGTGCCCCACATCAAACACATTAAGCTGCCACGTACTGTTAGAGCTAAAATACTGATCAACATAAAACACACTCAACACTAGGCAGGCCAGCCATTTAAAGGGCGAAAAGTAGAGTAAGAGCAGAATCACATAGCTAAATAACATTAACTGAATGTCTATTTGGCCAATATTAAACCAGCGCCAATCGTCAGGAATGGATGTGAGCAGTTGGTACAAAAAGTAACAAAAGGCATCGAATAGCGTGATAACCGCCCCCATATCAAACACGCTACTTAGCAAAACAATAGATAATAGTAATGGCATGATAATAAAAGACAGTAACGGAATGGCCATTAAATTTAATACTAAGCCCGCTAAACTAACACCATTGAAAAAGTACACCGTCAGTGGTAATAAACCAATGAATAACGCGCATTGGATCACGCATAACAACGCCAACTTAGTGAGCACGTGCGTCCCCTGCAAAGGCACCTTGCTGATGATGGTAAAAATAATAACCACCGCGATAAATGAAAAATATAATCCAGGGTTTAATAAGTAAAAGGGGTTAACTAATAAAATAATCACCAACGCATATAAAATACTGCGCCACCGCAATGACTGTTTCGCTAAGTAATATAATAGTAAATAACACCCTAACATTAATAAAGCACGGGTTGCCGATACAATAAAGTCACTTAAGTACACATAACAGCATACCGCTACAAACCCTATTACACTGTAAAGCATAGATAAATTGACAGTTTGCTTAACATTCACGCTAATAACACAGAGCAACGTACGTACTAACATAAAGGTAAAGCCAAACACTAAGCTAATGTGCAAACCAGATATCGCTAATAAGTGGCTCAGTCCTAAGCTTTGCATTGTCAGCTTTTGCTGATAATCCATTAGTGATTTATCACCGGTAAGTAACACATAATACAGCCAGTTAAGCTCGGCATGTTTAAATAGCCGGTTAATGGCTTGTCTATACTTAATAACGGTGGGTGTAGTTTGGCTAGCGGTTATTTGTAAATTGTGATTCAGTATCTTGCCTTTAAAAAATATCTTTTGGCTAAATGCATATAATTGCTTGTCGAACACGGAAAAGTTTTTTGTCGTTCTAAATGGTTTTAATTTAGCAACAGCAGCAAAGCGATCGCCTATCTTTAGCGGCTGGGATGAACTCACACTCAACATAGCACTGGGCGCCACTAAACGAGAATAGCTTTGCTGCTCAATTTGCAAAATTTTGGCTTTAATATATTGTGGTGGCTGTGGCGAAATAACCTCTTCCACCACCACGTTGACCTGATATGCGTACTTTTCGTACTGCGTTGGCAACTCAAATGAATAAAAAACACTATAATGCAGTGCGATACAGCAAATAGCACAAAGAAAGCCTAACAAAACATTTGAAAACGGCTTAAAATAAGCACTCACAATAAGGATTGAAATTGTGATGACGCTAAATTCGAGGGTCTGGTAATAAAATACGGTTGTGACACAACCAAGCACAAACCCAAGACAAATCCACACTGAAGTATATGGTTGCTTTAAATGGCTAAGAAAACGATCCAACGATTTTTACCTGATCCAAATAAAATTAGACATCATAAATCCCTAAAAATATTTGGTCGCCTGCTACATGACGCAAATTTGTGGCATTTAAATAGGCGCTCAGCCCGCGGTGCTTTTGCTGTCGGATTATTTTTTGCCTTCATCCCTGTCCCCTTTCAAATGGTACTTGCAGCTGCTGCAGCCATTGTATTTAGAGTAAACTTGCCCATTTCCGTGGCATTAGTGTGGATAACCAACCCGCTTACCATGCCGCCCATTTTTTATGGCTCATACCTAATAGGTACATTGGTGTTAAATCAACCTGAGCAACACTTTCATTTTGAAGCCAGCTGGCCTTGGTTTGTAGAGAGCCTAACCACTATTGGCCCTGCTTTTCTAGTCGGCTCGTTAGTATCAGCGTCTGTTGCCGCCCTCATAGGGTATTTTGGTATTGATATTATTTGGCGCCGTTCAGTAAGGAAAGCTTGGAATACGCGCAACCAATAGCAAGCTCATTGGTAATAACTATAGACAAAAAAAGCCCACCTAAACAGGTGGGCTTTTTTAATCTGCCGGTGTTAAACGCTGTTAGAATTTAAACACGCGTCTAAAGCCAACTAAAGGTAATAATAATAAGCCAAGCCAAGAGAAACTCGCTGATTTGCGCTCATATTGCCCTTGCTCTGGAGGGGCACAGGTTTCAATTGTGCCACCCGGTATTGGCGAAAGCTTCACCGCAACGGCAATACTTTCAAATTCAGTTTTGCCATTCTCATCGGTGACCACCTCACCTAAAGAGTTACGTTTTTCAACGGTTTTTGTGGCTACCCCAAAGATTTCATTGTTCTCGTTAATGGCTTTCGCTTCACTGATAGTGTAACCATAACTAGACTCACCATCTACATCGTAACAAGGTAATAAATCATTTATGTTAGTGATTTTATCTTCGCCGATTTTATAAATAAACGCTTCAGAACGGCGTGAGCTATCCGCTACACCCACTTGCCCTTCACCAACGATAAACCCTTGGTTATTGATATCATTGGCTACCGAACTTGAGCTGGTAAAGTAATCCGTTGGAAATACCGTAGTGCCGCTGCTAATGTCATGATAAAAAAGCTTATTGCGCAGTGTGCCTTCAATACGTTTGGTCGCATAGCCTACAATAATATTATTATCGTTAATCGCTAACGCTTTACCACCTTGCCAATCATCGCGCTGCTCAATAAAATCAACCACGGCACCGTCTTTAAAATACGCTGGCATGGTTAAAATAGTGCTCTCACGGTCAAAGTAACGGGTATTTGACACGCCAACTGCCACCCCTTGGGTATTCACGGCTAATGCATTACTAATGTAAGCAAAATCATCTTCATCTTCTTTCGGCGTAAATGCTAAACCCAAAATCTCGGTATTGGTTACATTAAACTCGTTATCGAGCGTCCACTTCACTGCCTGTTTATTAAACAAGCCACGGGTACTGCGACTATTAATACTTTCAATACACGATGAAACAGGTTGATTCTTGCCTTCACAACTGTCGGTGATATTTTTTTCGCGTGCCGCAGGAATACTTACCGACACATTACCTACCACAATATAACCATCAGCTGTTTGTACTATGTCAGAGGCTTTACTGGTGCCACCATATTGGTTAAATGCCGGCTCAAGCTCCAGAGCCTTACTGCCATCACTCGCCAGTACAATACCGCGCTCGATAAAGTCGCGCACAAACCACGACTCTGCTTCACTGTCATTTTCTTTGGTAAACTGTATTTTATCAAATGGGGCACTGCCCCAGCCTACTGAAGTTCCGTCTTCGGCAACCGCATTATAAAAATTAGTTACTGAGCGCGTAACACCGGGGTAATCCAGCGAGTTAACATCATAAAATGTTTGCTCTGTGGCCGAATTAGCATCGCTGGGGTATTTAATCGCGGTTAACGAGCTTTGCTTTTGGTATTGGTAATTAGCAGACACATTCGCTAAAAAACGGACCATAAACGAATGCGCATCGGCATTTGTAGCAAGCGCGTTATTTTTTTCGATATCCTCAAGGGTAAAGGTGATTGCTTTATCACTGAGTTCAAATGCTCGGACTTCATTATTATAAGCGTTTTTAATTAAGCTCTCTGAAAAGTCGATATAGCTGATATCTATCGGCAAATCATATAAGCCGTTTGCTAAACCAATAACATGACCACTTTCACTTACATCGGTTACATAGGTGTGTTTTGCGCCTTCGAACGCGCCTAGCTCAGCTAATTGATAAGTAGCACTGTAAGCTGTGCTACTTATTGTTGCTAAAATACTGGCAGCGAGTAATTTATATTTCATTTTAGTCCTTACTACTGATTCTTTAATTCTTCAAGTTCTTCCCAGCGCTCAAACGCAGCTTCAAGGTCTGACTCAAGTTTTGCCAAATGGTTCAACGCCTTAGCTGTTACATCGCTATCTTGCTTAAAAAAATCGCCATCACTTACTATCGCTTGTTGTTGCTCAAGCTCAGCTTCGAGTGCTTCCATTTTATTAGGTAGCTGTTCTAATTCAAGTTTTAATTTGTAAGAGAGTTTGTTGCCCTTAGTGTCAGGCTTGGCCGCTGGCTGCGGCGCTTTTACTGCTTTTTTAACCGGTTGTTGGTGATTTCTTTCTTGCTCAGCTAAGTATTTAGTGTACGCCTCATAGTCACTGTAACCGCCAACAATATCGGTAATTTTGCCATCACCTTCAAATGCCCACACGCTAGAGCAAGTATTGTCGATAAATTCACGGTCATGGCTAACAATTAATACTGTCCCTTGGTATTGATTGATAATGTCTTCTAGCAATTCTAAGGTTTCAATATCCAGATCATTGGTTGGCTCATCAAGCACCAAAATGTTTGACGGTTTTAAAAATAGCTTAGCCAGTAATAATCTGTTTTTTTCACCACCCGATAAGGCTTTAACCGGGGTACGCGCGCGTGCAGGCGGAAATAAAAAGTCTTGCAAGTAACCTAGCACGTGACGCGAACGACCGCCCATCATCACTTCTTGCTTACCTTCTGCCACGTTATCTTGTACCGTGGCCTCTTCGTCTAGCTTTTCACGATACTGATCAAAATAAGCAAATTCTAAGTTAACCCCTTGCTTCGTTTCACCACTGTCAGGGGCTAAATCGCCAAACATTAATTTCAGTAATGTGGTTTTACCTATGCCGTTAGGGCCCACTAAACCAATGCGATCGCCGCGCATCACCAGCGTTGAGAAATCTTTAGCAATCACTTTATCTTTAAATGCATGGCATAGGTGCTTTGCTTCAAACACTAACTTACCTGAACGCTCTGCCACTTCAATATTAAAGTCTGTTTTACCCACTTGATCGACACGTTGCTTTCGCTCGTTACGCAATTGTTTTAGCTCACGTACTCGCCCTTCATTACGGGTTCTACGTGCTTTAACACCTTGGCGTATCCACGCTTCTTCTTCTGCTAAACGCTTATCAAATAACGCATTTTGACTTTCTTCTACTTTTAAATCGTGGGCTTTTTGTTCTAAATATGTTGCATAGTCACCCGGGTAAGACACCAACTTACCGCGATCTAAGTCTAAGATCCGTGTTGCCACAGCGCGAATAAAGGCACGGTCATGAGAAATAAACACAATCCCGCCTTTAAACTCTTTTAAAAACTGCTCTAGCCACATTACGCTGGTCATATCTAAGTGGTTCGTGGGCTCATCGAGTAATAACAAGTCAGGTTCACTCACCAAAGCGCGTGCTAACGCCACTTTACGTAACCAGCCACCCGATAATGACTCAAGTTTCGCGTCGGCGGTAAGCTCTAATTTAGTCAGTACTAATTGAATACGGCTATCGAAGCGCCAGCCATCAGCGGCTTCCAGTTGATTTGAGAGACGCTCAAGCTTATTGAGTAACTTATCAGTGCATTCTGTTTGTAGTTGCGTGCTCACATGATGAAAATCAATCAATAAGTTAGCAATTTCTGGCATACCTTGGGCAACGTAATCAAATACCGTACCACTGGCACCTTTTGGTGGATCTTGCTCTAAACGTGAGATTTTAAGACCACCTAGTTGATTAATTTCCCCATCGTCTAACACCACTTGGCCGTCGAGTACTTTTAATAGCGTCGATTTACCCGCGCCATTGCGACCCACCACACACACTCGTTCGCCACTTTCTATTACCGCATCGGCTTTATCCAGTAAAGCGTGCGTACCAAAAGCCAATTGTGCTTTTGCAATTCTAATTAAATCCATAATGCTTCTATGCTCTTATTCTGCTTGTGCTAAAAATTTACGCACATCGTGTGCATTAAAAGGCCAAAATAACTGTTGGCCTTGCTCACTTTTTAAAACCGGAATGCTAACTTGATAATCAGCAATTAGCTGCTCATCAGACATAATGTCTATTAGCAATAATTCATCGTTACTGTGCAGTAACGGCACCACAAGTTGCTCCGCTTGTTCACACAGATGACAGCCCTCGGTGTGATATAAACGCCACTTAGCCATGGGTAATTAACCAACTATTATGAATTTTTTTATTACGTTTAAAGTCCGGTGATAAGGTTTTATCTGAAATATTAACCGCTTTTAAACCTAAGCCAATTAAGCCGACTTCATCCATTACAAAGCCACGTTTGTTGTTGGAAAATATTAATGTTCCTGAAGGACTGAGTATCTTTTTCACCCAGGTTAATAATTTAATATGATCGCTTTGTACATCAAACGCGTCTTTCATCCGTTTTGAGTTAGAAAACGTTGGCGGATCTAAAAAGATCAAATCGTATTGAGCGGTGGCGTGCTCGAGCCATTTTAAACAGTCTGCTTGCTCAAAACGGTAGCGGGTATTGTTAATATTATTCAACTCAAAGTTATCTTGGCCCCATTTTAAATAGGTTTTCGATAAATCAACCGTAGTAATCGCTTTTGCGCCGCCAAGGGCTGCATGCACTGACGCACTGCCAGTATAGGCAAACAAATTTAAAAAACGTTTATCTTTGGCATTTTGTTGAATATAACGGCGCACTAACCGGTGATCTAAAAACAAGCCCGTGTCTAAGTAATCAAATAAATTAACTTTAAATTTAGCCCCAAACTCTTCTACCACTTGGGTGCGGTTTTGCTTCGCCATCGGGGTGTATTGCTCTTCACCCTTTTGTTTTTTGCGTACTTTTACCGCAATATTTTCTGGCGCAATGTTAAGTTGCTCAGCCGTTAAACTGATCACATCTTGCAGGCGCTTTTCTGAGGTTTTTTCATCAATTTCTTTGGGTGCCGCGTATTCAAAAATTACCGCTGAATCGCCATAAATGTCGACTGCCACATTGTATTCTGGAATATCGGCGTCATACACTCGGTATGCTTGCACGGCGTTTTGTTTTAACCAGTTTTTTAACCCTTGCTTATTCTTTTTCAAGCGATTAGCAAACGCCATGGAGCTTTCAAAGTTCAATGCTTTTTTATCATCGCTGGTAAGGCTCACTTGTTTATCGTCAAGCTGATATAAGTTAAGTTCGACATCCAACGGGCCGTTTTTGAATTTGTAACGCTTTTGCTTCACTAGCTTCAATAACTTAAATAGGCTTTCATCCATGCCTAACAATGCCAGTTTCCAATGGTTAAAGTGCTTTTTAAAGCCCACCCCTAAATTACGGTGTAAATCAACGAGTTCAGCCATTGAGCCAATACGCTCACCATACGGTAAATTCGAAATAACCACGCCCGGTAACTTCGCCACGGCGGTTAACTTAGTGGCATCACTTTGCTTAAACTTAATCATGCTATCTAGTTCAGCGCGTTTTGCATTATCAATCGCTTTGCCAAGTACTTGGGCATCGTAATCATGACCAATAAGCCACAACTTCGGATCGGTAATTTGGGCAAAAAGCTGCTCTTTTAATTCTTTAAACTTAGCCGCTCTAAAGCTAGGTAAACGCTCAAAGGCAAAGCCTTCGCGAAATAACCCAGGGGCTTCATTGCGTGCCATGCCTGCGGCTTCAATCAAAATAGTGCCAGCACCACAACAGGGATCAAACAAAGGTTGGTTTACATTTTCAAGCCAGCCACTGCGTTTAATAATAGCGGCGGCTAAATGCTCTTTAATCGGTGCTTTACCTTGCCCTTGTCGGTAGCCACGCTCCGATAAACGTGGCCCAGAGTAATCAATATACAGAGACACCCCGTGGCGATTCAATCGTGCTACTACACGTACGTTGGCATCTTGCTTGTCAACATTTGGGCGTTGTTCGTATAAATCATTAAAGTAATCAACAATGGCATCTTTGATCACTAATCCCGAAAACTGGGTGTTTTTTAAGGCATCGTTGGTACCATTAAAATCAACCGCGAACGTTTGCGTGGGGCCAAACCACTCTTGCCAAGGTTGTAAACGGGCAAAATTGTAGAGGCTTTCTTTGTCATTTACGCCTTCTTTTTCTTCAATAAGCATAAGCACGCGAGTAGCAAAACGGGTGGCTAAACACACCTTTTGCGCGAGCAATGAGTCTGCCTCAAAGCGAACTGAACCCACAGTTTGCTTAGACACGGTCGCGCCAAGCTCTGTTAGTTCATCAACCAATAAATTTTCGATTCCGATAGAAGTAAGTGCGATAAATTGCAAAGTAATAACCCTTAATAGCTAATTGCGCAGGATTATAACATAGGTTTGCCGACAAACACGCCATAAAGAGACGCTGATATAATTAAATACCGTCAGGCGGTTTTACAATTAAACTGCTGATTTAAGAGGGGGTGAACACGGTTATTTAACACGCGAATCGCTTCAAACTGCTGCAGTGATAAATTTTCGTCTAACTGAAAGGTATCGCTTAGGTTTATACACACAGACGCGTCGCTGCTGTGCTCTACAATTAAAAATTCGCCCGACTGCACTTTGGAGGTTAACATTATCACGGCCTCAGTGCTTGGCGTTGAGCCCGTGTACGGCGCAAAAAACCAACTCTTTGGCAATACCGGCTTTAATTGAAATTTAACAGCTGTGGCATTGAGTGCAATTTGACACAATTGCGCCGCATTCCATAAATTAAATTGCGCAAGGTATTGATAGACTTGCTCGTAAAAGGCAGCATCTTCTAGGCTAAAGTAAGGGTTTTTAAATGTAGCGTCGGTGAGTTGTCTTAATTTATAAGGGGTACATAATTGCATATCATCATTTAAATCAAGCAATAAGCGGTTTCTTTTGGCACAAGCTATCCATTGCCATTGCTTTGTTGCTTGTAACATAGTTCCCCCCTTTGCTTAACATTTAAATATTATCAACACAATAAGCATAGAGTATAGCGGCTTTTGACCATTTTTTAAATATTTTATTAGAACATTTATTGAACGATCAAAAGCTTATAGAACCGATCCCTATAAGGCGTTAACGATCGATCTGACCAATTTGGGTCCTTTATAAATAAAGCCGGTGTACACTTGCACTAAATCGGCACCGGCCGTGATTTTTTCTTTGGCAGATTCAGCGTCATCAATACCGCCCACGCCTATAATAGGTAACTGCCCTGCTGTTAAGCGTTTTAGCTCACTGACAACGTGTGTAGCACGCGTTCTGACTGGGTATCCCGATAAGCCACCGGCTTCATCCGCGTATTGCTGCCCTGCAACCATGCTACGCTCAAGTGTGGTATTGGTGGCGATCACCCCATCAATTTTATTACTTAATAACGAGCCACTCACTTGCTCTAATTGCACGGCATCAAGATCCGGGGCTATTTTCACCAACATAGGCACCTGTTTATTATGCTTTGCGATTAGATCAAGCTGCTCGTTTTTTAAACTTTGCAATAAGTCATCCAGCGCAGCACCGTATTGTAAATCGCGTAACCCTGGCGTGTTAGGCGATGAAATGTTCACTGTGATATAAGAGGCATGCTGAAATACTTTACGCATACAGTGAATGTAATCGTCTTTACCTTGCTCATTTGGGGTGTCTTTATTTTTGCCAATGTTAATACCCAAAATGCCATTGTAGTTTGCCGCTTTAACATTATTAACTAAGTTATCTACACCTTTATTGTTAAACCCCATGCGATTAATAATCGCATTTGATTGCGGTAACCTAAAAATACGCGGTTTATCATTACCGGCTTGTGGGCGAGGAGTCACCGTACCGACCTCTACAAAGCCAAAGCCCATTTGCGCAAATGCATCGATACATTCCGCGTTTTTATCCAGTCCAGCAGCCAGGCCCACCGCGTTTTTAAACTCTAGCCCTAAAAAGTTAACCGGTTTATTCGCCACACTTTGTGACCACGCGGCACTTACCGGGGTGTTGGCAAAACGACTTAAGTTATTAAGAGCGAACTCATGCGCCCACTCCGCATCACGGGTAAACATAAAACGGCGAGCTAAATCGTAAAACATGACTAGAATCCTCTGAATAAAATTAAGACAAAAAAATACCTCAGACCAGGCTGAGGTATTGTATAACAAAAATAGTCATCCACCGTTATTTCAGTTAAAAATAATGGTGTAAAGGCTAAATTTATTTCACTTTCGTGTCACAGTTGTGGCTAAGTAGCATTAATTCACGTAGTGCCACTGAGAATTTAGCAAAATCATGGGTTTGTGATGTTCTAAATTCAGCCAACATTTGTTGCCAACGCTGTAATAACACGTGTTGATCATCCATCCACTGCTCAATTTGGGCATTAACGTCTTTATCATCCCCTTCAAAGCCGTTTAACACCACTTCTGAAAGGATACGTTGTTGCCAATCAAGCTCTTCACGGTACGATGCACGGGCTAATGCCTGCCAATGGTTAGCGACCGGTTGCTTAGTAATTTGCTCTAGGAACCAATGTAAGCCCATGCCTGCACCTAACTTGAAGTACGTATGCGAC
>NZ_JBFJHD010000084.1:0-12349 GCF_041613455.1 Pseudoalteromonas sp.
ATTGGGGCGAGCTACCACCGTTTTATCATTTGGTTGCGTCTTCTGTCAGCGAAGCAGAAGGTATTTTAGAGCACGGATTCGATAATGCCGTCAAACAATTAATCAATAAGCGTAATTGGAACCTCGACTTACTTGACGGTTATGAAGATGCACTTGGCGAAATTCATTGTAAAAACAAGCCACGCATTGCGTTACACCAAGTATTTACCGATCGTGGCTTTGAACTGTGGGCGTTCCCCTATGCTAAAGATGTTATGGTTGACCAGTACATTAAAAACAACCGTTTTATGGAATTTAATGTGTGGGATCCACTGGCGATGAAAAACGTTATTCGTATTAACCAATTACATAAGTTTATTGGCTTTTACTTTGAACAAGGCGATAAGGCCGATAAAGCCATTATTTTACATGCGCACAAGGTGGTGCATAAAATTATTACTTTTTTACAGCGAGAGTTGAACGTAGTAAAGCTAGATGGGGTCACAATAAAAGAGCTTTACCAATTATGTGAAAAAGACAGCCGAGCCAGCAGCGATGAAATAAACATAGCAAAAATTGCACTGGGTGAACAAATTAACAGGGAATAAAATGCAGCTAAAATCAGCCTTTATCACTTTATGCAGTGCCGTGCTTACATTTAGCCTACTGGTAAGTGAGCCGTTAAAGGCACAAACTAACTTTAAACTGCCCGATTTAGGTACCTCAGCATTACAAGCACTGCCGCTTGAAAAAGAACAAGCCATTGGCGCAGTCATGATGATGCAAATACGCGGTTCATCGCCGGTTATTAACGATCCGGTACTTGATGAATACCTGACTACTTTAGGTCGTCGGTTAGTGGCAAATGCAAACGATGTGCGCTTTCCGTTTTCATTTTTTTGGTTAAATAATGCTGAGATCAACGCGTTTGCCTTTTACGGTGGCCATGTGGGCGTGCATACGGGGCTGATTGCGCAAGCTGATAACGAAAGTCAATTTGCCTCGGTATTAGGTCACGAGATTGCTCACGTTACCCAGCGCCATTTAGCACGGCGCATTCAGCAGCAACAAGATAACAGCGCACTTACCATTGCCGGTATGATTGCCGGTATATTAGCGGCAGTGGTGGCACCCGATGCTGGGATTGCAATTATTTCGGCCAACCAAACACAAGCGGCTTTTAGCCAATTAACCCATAGTCGCTCGGCTGAGCAAGAAGCCGACCGGATTGGCATGCAAACGCTGCAAAACGCAGGCTTTGATCCGCGCGAATCAAGTGAGTTTTTAACTAAATTAGCGGCGCAAATTCGTTATCGCTATAAACCCCCCGCTTTTTTACTCACTCACCCCTTACCCGAAAGCCGCGTGTCAGATGTGCGCTTGCGCGCGCAGCAATACCCTGCACGTACAATCAATCCAAGCTTAGAGTTTAACTTAGCAAAAAGTCGCGTGCTGGCACGTTACGATAATAAACCCGAAGCCGCCGAATCTCTGTTTAGAAAGCTTTTGCGTGAAAATAGCTTTAGCAACATTGCGCTGCAGTATGGTTTGGCTATTAGTTTAATTGATCAAAAAAAGCTTGATGAAGCCGAGTCTATTTTAGCGACACTGCTAAAAGACGATCCGAAAAACTTATTTTATATCGACACCCAAACCGATTTACTAATTGCGCAAAAGAAAGCGGCGACAGCGGTAAGTTATTTAGCCGAGTTGAATAATAACCGCCCAAATAACCAAGTTATCACTTTAAATTATGCCAACGCCGCACTTGAGGCAAAACAATATGAATTGGCCGAAACCGTTTTAAAAACCTTCTTATTGGAAAAACCAGAGCATAACTTAGGTAAACAGCTATTAACTGAAGCGTATAAAAAACAAGAGAAACTGGCTGCTTACCATGAAGCCAATGCCGATGTGTTATCGCAATACGGCGCCTATTTAAAAGCCGCCGATGAAATACAAAAAGCACTTAATTACATCGAGCCCAGCGAGCTGGTTAAACAGCAAAGGTTAAAAGCGCTGCTTACCCAGTACCGACTGTTACAAAAAGAGCTTGCTAGGCTTTAAGTCTGCAAGCGCTTCGCCTAGAATAGCCACAACTCATTTATTGGAAGCATATTATGTCTGTTACGATTTATCATAATCCGCGTTGTTCAAAGTCGCGCGAAACGTTAGCTTTATTACAAAGTAAGGCAATTGAGCCCAACATTGTGGAGTATTTAAAAACACCGTTAAACAATGAGCAAATCACGACTTTAGTCAAGCAGCTTGGTTTTTCATCTGCCCGTGAGCTAATGCGCACTAAAGAAGACAGCTACAAAGCACTAAACTTAAAAGAGCAACACGACGAGAGCGCATTAATTAACGCCATGGTTGAAAATCCAAAATTAATTGAGCGCCCTATTGTGGTAAACAATGGCAAAGCCGCGTTAGGCCGCCCGCCTGAAAATGTATTAAGCGTGTTATAATGACCACACGCATAGTGGTGCTGTATCATTCAAGCCACGGCTCAGTGGAAGCGATGGCGCATGAAATAGCCGAGTCCATTGAACAGCTAGGCGCAACCGCCCTACTGCGAACTTTTGTAGCTAAGAACCCGCACGATATTGTTGTCACTAAAGATGACTTAATTCATTGCGACGGCCTCGCCTTTGGCACGCCCACCCGCTTTGGCATGATGGCATCGCAGGCCAAAACGTTTTGGGAAACCACCAGCGATCTCTGGTTAAAAGGCCAGTTAATCGACAAGCCAGCCTGTGTGTTCTCATCATCAAGTAGTATGCATGGCGGCAATGAAGCCACCTTACTTAACTTGTCACTGCCCTTGCTACATCATGGCATGATGCTATTGGGGGTGCCTTACGATGTTCCCGAATTACTTGCCACGCAAAGCGGCGGTACACCTTATGGGGCAACGCATGTCGCTGGTAGCGGCAACAGTAACCAGCTCACGAAAGATGAAATTAAGATCTGTCAAAGTGTCGGTACTCGACTCACTCAAATTGCGAGAAAACTTCAATGAAAGCAGCTGCAGTAACAGCTAAAAAACCCATTACGATAAAATTTCAACGTTTAGCATTGTTTGGCTATGTGGGGTTATTACTATTAATGCCACTGTGGATGTTTGTTTTTTCACCGCGAGAAGGCCATAGTAATGGTTTTATTTTTGCCGTGTATATTTTGCCGTTATTGTTACCGCTTAAAGGATTTATTAAAGACAAAACATACACTTACGCTTGGGCTAACTTTGTGGTGATGATTTACTTTATTCATGGCCTAACACTATTGTGGGTCGCCGAAGGCGAGCTAATATGGGTGTTATTAGAATTAGCTTTTGCTTCGGCGATGTTCATTGGCTGTACCTACTATGCACGGCACCGTGGCCAGGAGTTGGGCTTAAAAATTCGTAAACTTAAAGAAGAGCTGGCCGAAGAAAAAGCCGCTCACGAGCACGATAAATAAAGTGTTATACCAATTGGTATAGATAGTGTTATGCATTAAAAAACGCGCTAGTTAGCGCGTTTTTTTGTAGCTATGGATGATGCAGTTACACCAGTGAGCTAAGTGCCGCAAGCATCACAATACTGGCCAAGCCCAATTGACCAAGTAAGCTTAATAACGAACAGCCTCTTAACACAAACAAGCCCCATGGGTGCTTAATATGCGGGTATAGCGCACAGCGCTTAAGGATAACGGCAAAAAAGTAACACACCACCGCGAGCATAGTTAGCCCAAGGGTAAGTTCACTTTTAATACTGATAGACTCATCAAAAAAGAAAAACAACTGCAAGGGAAACAATAACGTTACAATGGCGTGCAGGCTATGCACTTTTTTAATGCGCGCAAACTGCCCTTCAGGGGAGAGTTCTTTAATGCCAAAGTCGCGCTCTAGGCACTTTACTAAATTGTTGGCTTTAATACTCACCGCTAAGCGATAACAACTTAAGCCTTCGCTATTGCGTATTCTAAAGTCGTAACCGGCTTTTAGCAGTAACACCATAAGCGACTCATTTTTTGCTAATACGGCATAATGAAGTGCACTATTACCGCTGTTATCGACCGCTTTAGCATCTTGCTTGCTGAGTAATGTTTCAACCACATTTACGTAGCCTTTTTCGGCCGCCCACATAAACGCTGTTTTGTTATTTTCATCGGCCAGCGTGCCAGTAGCACCTTGCTCAATAAAGCGCATCGCCATCATTTGCTTGGCGGTTTTTTTCTTTAAATGCGCCAGTAACGCTTGCTCTAGCAACACCACAGAGTCGACGTCGGGCGACACTTGCGTTAATAACGTAAAGTAATCTTTGCCTTTGGCGACCTTGTCTGCGGTGAGCTCAGCTAATTGATCAAGGTCGCTAATCGACTCCGGAATATAGCTACTTAAACGCTCTCTAAAATCAACCTCTTTCCACAGTTCAAGAGTATCAACAGCAGAGAGTTTACTGCCATTATTGAGGGCATGTTCAATTAGGGTAAAGTAACGTTTAGCAAAAAATAAGCTAATCAGCGATTGCGGCGTAGACAGGCTATTTTGCGCCGACACACTGGCGTATTTTTCCAGCCGCTGGCACAGCATTAACACTAAACTTTCGGGGGTATAGTCATTGTCATAATAATGCGCTTTAACTGCGCTAATATAGGCCTGTGCGTCCTCGTCATACTCGCTAATATGTTGAAAATAACACTCTTCAAATGGTTCAAGCGGTGTTAACCAGGCTAAATAAAATATCGGCGGCAAAACGGTAGTGCATACACCATCATCTTCATGGGTAGAACGACAAGCAGGCCAAGCTTCTAACGCATCTAAAATAAAGGCACCATTTTGTTCCACAAGTCCTTTGATAAGTAATGGGTATTCCTTTGGCCAAATCAGTACATTTTCCATTAAAACAACACAACTCCAGTGTAGCTTGGGTGGGAGGTAAGTTAGCAGCTGTTAGCTGACACCACGCTTAATCAACGAGGTGATATTCTAGCACACCTTGATCGCCACGCTAGCGCTAAGTATGTCATTATTCAGAAAATATAAAAGCAGCCTATTGGTTTACAAATAGGCTGCTTATGAGGTTGGAGTTGGGTCTAATTTGCGCTAAATAATCGCGCGTTATTTACGCTTTAATTCTTCAATTACTTTGTCTAAACCAACGTCTGAAATACGTTGTGTAATTTCTTTTTGTTTTGCGCTGAGTAACGAAATACCCTCGGCAACAATGTCGTATACCTTGTACTGGTTATCTTTGCCTAAACGCAGCTTAAAATGAATATCTATGGTGGGTTTATTAGGCTCAATTATTTGTGTTTTAACCGTGGCATAGTCGGCATCACTTAACGCATTATCTTGCTCAAACACCACCTTTTGACCGGTGTACTTCATTAATGCATCGGCATAAGTGCCCGTTAAGTAATGCTCTACCGCATCAATAAAATTAACTGCTTGCGCACGCTCAATACCTTTGATGTGCTTGCCTAATAACTTAAACGACACAAACTTTATATCTATGTGCGGCATTAAGCGCTCTGCCACAATGCTTGCCATCGCTTCTTTGCTGGCATTACCTTGAGCATTTACTTTACCGATATCGGCAAATAAGGTGTCTGCGACACTTTTAAGTAACAGTTGCGGCGACTGCTGGGCTTGTGCAAACAACGAGCCACTAAATAAAACGCCAACGAGCAAAAAAAGCTTTATAAGTTTCATAATACCGTAGTGTGTTAAAAGAGTAAGATGGCGTTAATTTACGCTAATAATTTCAAATTAAAAAGGCACAAATAAGCAACTTATTAGTGCTAATTTGGCATTAATTATATAAGTTTTATAAATTCAACCAGTTAACTTGATGCATTAACAAGGCATCAACAACCCTATTTTTCACCCCATTGAAACCCTGATGATCACGCCCTTATTATTACGCCACTTATTGCTTTGCACACACAGAGAACGATGAATACCTTTTATAAAGCGCTCACTACTTTGTTTTTTACGCTACTGGCTCTGACCAGCCACACCACTCATGCCCGTTCAGAGCATGGCTATGCCATAGACCTAATGAAAGGGTCTGGCAATGTAACTGGGCTAAAACTGGCCTATCAATACCATCCACACTCGCTACAAGCTTTGATTGGCGATGCGCGCTTTTACTTTGAAAGCAGCGTTAACCTTTGGCAATATCGCCATGGCGATAATAGCCAGTCTAACCTCGTGCTCGCGGTATCGCCGGTGCTTCAGTTTCCGGCCTTTAGTATAAGTAATACGCCCATATATGTTGAAGCGGGAATTGGCATATCGTTGATTGATGAAACTCAGTTTGCCGATAAAAACATAAGTACTCACTATCAATTTGAAGACCGCATTGGCTTAGTGGCTGATTTTGGCGAAACCAATGTCGCACTCAGAGTGATCCATTACTCTAACGCGGGCTTTAAATCGCCAAACCCTGGGCTTGATTTTATTTCGTTGTCGATGGCGAGGCGTTTTTAACGCGACTGTATTGATATTTTGCCACAATGCAGCCACACTTGAAGGGTGTTTATCCTTGAGTAAAATATTATGCAAACGTGGCACATGGTGCTAATTGTTGTTATCGTTTTTGCGATTATTATTGGTAACCTTGCGCTGATAAAGCACTCGGCAAATATGCCATTTAAAAAAACTACACGCAAAGACAGTAACGTCATAGCCGATAGCAAAAAGCCTACCGACACAAAAAAGCCCTGAGTTATCAGGGCTTTTTTAGTTACTTTCTGCCGTTAAGGCGTTAGCAACTAACCTACTAACCAATGCGCCATTAGCGCGATAACCGGTAAGGTGATCAGCGTTCTAAGAATGAAAATAACAAACAGCTCAAAAATATTAACTGGGATTTTGCTACCTAGTAACAGTGCGCCAACTTCCGACATATATATAAGCTGAGTCACACTCATTGCAGCAATAATAAAGCGCGTTACATCACTTTCAATCGTGCCTGCGGCTAAAATAGAGGGAATAAACATATCGGCAAAGCCCACCATAATGGTTTGCGAAGCCAGCTCCGCTTCTGGCACTTGTAATAGCTCTAAAAACGGAATGAACGGCATGCCTAAATACTGAAATACCGGAGTGTATTCAGCAATAATTAACGCTAATGTGCCCACCGCCATAACCACTGGCAATACGGCAAATACCATGTCCAATGCGTTATGTATTCCTTCTTTTAAGGTATTTTTAGCACTTGGCGCTTGGTGTGCTTTTGTTAAGGCAACATCTAACGAATGACCTAATAAGGTTTTACCTGCCGGTACTAATTCGGCATTTACATCAGGCGCACTGTCATCAATATACACATCTTTTTTAAAGCGTAATGGTGGTAAACGCGGCACAATAATCGCGGCCACAATACCGGCTAAACACACAGTTAAATAAAATGGTGCAAATAAGTATTCTAGTTTAACTTGACCAATCACCACTAAACAAAAGGTGATCGACACAGCCGAAAAGGTGGTACCAATAATCGCCGCTTCACGTTGCGTGTAGTATTTATCTTCGTATTGACGCGCCGTCATTAATATACCTACACTGCCGTCGCCTAGCCACGAAGCCACACAGTTAACCGCACTGCGGCCCGGTACACCAAATAGTGGGCGCATTACTTTCGTTAATAAAGTACCCACTAGCTCTAACAAACCAAAGTTTAATAATAATGGCAGTAATAACCCCGCTAAAATAAACACCGAAAACAACACCGGGAGTAAATCGTTTAACACCAGCGCGCCGGTATTGCCCGAAGTGATTGCATGCGGCCCTATTTTTAGGTAGGTCATTAATACAAACGCCATACCAAATAAGCGGGTCGTCAGCCAAAGCCAACTAACATTAAATAGGTGGTTTAATAATGGTGTTTTTGACAAAAATGCCGGCTTAAACACGCTGAAAACAAGTGATAGAACCCCGGTAATACAAATAACTAAGGTCATAATTAATTGTGCGCTGTCGGCAATTAGTTGTTGTAATGCTTTTGCCATTATCGCTATTGGAATCGTCATAAACTCCCCTGAAGAAACCGTTGTCATAAACAAAAACACACCAATTAATGAGGGAACCATAAAAACAAACCAGGTACGTAAGTTGAACGCTGAGGTAGTAAGTGACTGAGACATATTTTTTAACCTATAAAAAACACAAAAAGAGCAAACAGCTCTTTTTGTGTAAAACATTTATTATTATTAAATTTTAATACCGCGCTGAATAAGAGCAGATTCTAATGCTTGTTGCAAGCTATTCATGGTGCCCGGCTCAAGTGTTTCACCTTGATTATCCATCCATGTAAGGCTAGTACCACCTTGCTTAGTTTTGCTGACTAATATTTGGTATTGACCTTCATCAATCGGTAACGGAGTAACTTCGTCGCCCCAAATAGAATCCCACACACTTGATTCTGGTTTTTTATAATCGGCGGTAATTAATCCGGTGTCTGGGTTAATTTCTACGATAGTGAACGATAAGCGCTCTAAAAAGCCAGAAAAGCGGTCAAATACATCGTTGTAAGACTGCTCTGTCACAAGTGCCGCATTGCCTTTATTGTCAAAGCCCATTTCTAACGAAATAATCCCTTGGCGCTTGCGCATATCCACTTCTAATTGGCGATAACGGTAATCGACTTCACTAATAATTTGATTCAGTGCACGTACTTCTAACTGCTGTTTCAGTAAATCAGTGAGCGACTGCTCCCCTTTAAAGTCAATGAGCTCTGCCGTTAATGACGCGGTACGTTGATGCGATTTTTCTTCAATTTTGAATCTAAAGCGCTCTAGATCAACGCTTTCATCGTCGCCCCATAACCAGCTTTCTTCTGGCTTAACAATAGCATACCAATCTGTTTCAATAATGCCTGACGCTTTATCTGCCTTAGTTGCTTTGCTGTCGTTGTCGGCCAGCACCGCATTAATGGCATTCCAAATAAACTCATCTAGGTCATCAATTCCGTCATTTTTATCAAAATAAACACGGGCATTTTTATCTGTTTCTTCAACCCAACTGCCCTTAGCTACCGTAAGTACTTGTGCGGGTGGGCGGTAGTTAGTCGCATCGGGATTGTTGTTATATTGACCTACATCCATTTTGTATGTTGGATCTTGGGCTGGTTGCGATAACGAGGCAGGCACTTTTAGTGGTTCATACGCACGATAATTACGTTCATTATGCGCTTCATTATTAAATACACTACATCCTGATAAACTTACCAATACACTTACTGTTAGTGCTTTTGGGATCCAATACTGCACAGATAATTCTCCTTAGCATACCCTTAATTGTTTTAACAAATATATGAGTGGGTGATGCCGATTTGGTTCAGTGTAAAATCAATATTAACTTTACATAAGTTATTTTTTTGTCTGATTGCTCAACGCCCACACCCTGTTACCAAAGTAAGCGACAAATAGACACATTTTGGCTATGGTACTTTCCCATGCCTGTAAAAACAAGAAACACTGTACTTTAAAACTGCTAAAATTGGCTCGTTGTCTAGTTTAAACCCGTTTTTATGTTAAACTTTGCCGCCGAGCAACTGTTATTGTTTATTTTTTGTTGCCATCTCCGTTGTTATTATCCAAGTAACTTAGGTATTTACGTCCATGACTGCATTTTCAAATCATCAAATTGTGTTAACGGCTATAGGTGAGGATAGATCGGGTATTGTTAGTGAGCTCACCCAGTTAGTCAGTGATTGCCACTGCAACATTATCGACAGCCGAATTGCTATTTTAGGTAACGAATTTACTTTCATTATGTTACTTAGTGGCGACATGTCTGCCATTAGCCGCATTGAGCATACCTTGCCCACTAAAGCGATGGAGCTGGACCTGCTTACCATGATGAAACGTACCTCAAGCCATAACCAAGCTAAATTTCGTGGCGGTTATACCTTGGTTTACACCGGCATAGACACGCCAGGTACACTTAGCAAAGTAACGCGCTACTTTGCCGATAACAATATTATTATTTGCTCATTAAAGTCAGATACCTTTGAAGAAGACGAAGTAACCAAAATGCGCTGCGAGCTTGAGTTTAATATCCCTGTTGAAGTGGATGTAGACCAATTTAAAATTAATTTTGAAGAACTTTCTCATGTTCTCAACGTAGACTACATATTTAGACGCATTCGTTAAGGAGCCCAACTATGAATAAAATTAGCCCATTGCAAGCCGGCGATACTGCCCCTGCTTTTAGTTTACAAAACCAAAACGATGAAACAATCACCTTAAGCGAGCTGTTAAAAGAGCAGCAAGTATTAGTGTACTTTTACCCTAAAGCGTCAACCCCGGGTTGCACTGTACAAGCCGAAAACCTGCGTGACCATCAAGCTGAGTTGGCTAAATTTAACACCCGTGTCGTAGGCATCAGCCCCGATCCAATTAAGCGCCTGAAAAACTTCGAAATCAAAAAAGAACTCAACTTCGATTTACTCGCCGATGAAGATCACGCCATTGCCGAAGCGTTCGGCGTATGGGGCTACAAAAAGTTTATGGGCAAAGAATACGACGGCATTCATCGCCTTACATTCTTAATCGGCCAAGACGGTAAAATTAAACACCTGTTCGATAAGTTCAAAACCAAAGATCACCACCAAGTGGTATTGGATTATTTAGCGACTGAATAAGGTGTCAGGTGTCAGGTGTCAGGTGTCAGCAAAAATAAAAACAAAAGCGTTGCTCAAGAGCAGCGCTTTTTTGTATGCTGAACTAGGCCAGTAGCAGAGATGCTGGCCAAATTAAAATAATAATATAATGATGCTAATTGTTTTAGAGAGCCTATATATGAAAACCATTGGAAAGCTAGCTAGAGACTTAGATATAAGTGTTGAAACAATCCGTTTTTATGAGCGTAAAGGCCTAATAACGCAACCACCAAAGCCAGCAAGTGGTTATCGCCTCTATAATAATATTCTCGCCAGCCAACTTAGGTTTATTTTAAAAGCTAAAGCATTGGGGTTCACACTCAAGGAAGTCGCCTCTCTCATGTCACTGAGTGGAAACTGCGCTGATATTGAATCGCTGGGACGAAAAAAGCTTAGGTTAATTAGCGATAAAATTGCTGATTTACATAGATTAGAACAGCTAATTCAAGGTATGACAGATTCTTGCAAAGCTAATCAAGACCCTCACTGCTGCCCAATTATTAATGCATTACAATAGCCATTGACTCCGTACCTATGTACGGTGTTTATACTGCCATTAAAACAAAGGTGGTAATTATGATTAATAATATCTTAGATAAAATAGGCTCCGCTGGCGTATGGCTAGCCGCACTAAGCTGCACTGCATGTTTTCCTGCACTGGGTTCATTGGCAGCAGGTTTAGGACTGGGTTTTCTGTCTCATTTTGAAGGCATAGCAATAAACACTGTATTGCCGCTGTTTGCTGCACTTGCTTTATTAGTTAATGTGTACAACTGGTATCAAAATAAGAATTTGCTCAGGGGGATACTAAGTGTCATTGGCCCTCTTGTAGTGTTGTTAGCACTTTACCCGTTGTGGCAATACTATTGGAGCACTTACGTATTTTACTTTGGCATAACATCGATGGTGATTATGTCGGTTTTTGATATCGTTAAACCTGTGAAGGGGTCTGTATGCAAAGTATAAAACTACAATCAAATATCACGTGTCCTGAATGCGGCTTTAGTAAGCTTGAGCGCATGCCAACAAACGCGTGTCAGTGGTACTACGAATGTCAGGGGTGTAAAACGTTGCTCAAACCACTCAAAGGTGATTGTTGTGTTTATTGCTCTTTTGGCACCGTTAAGTGCCCCCCTATTCAAGAGGGGAATAGCTGCTGCAATAACTCTTAGCTTTCACTGTGTATCAAGCAAAAACATTAATACAGCTAAGTCAATGACCGCTTAAGTAGGTGCTTTCAATTGCTAAATGCAAAACGCCAATGTTAATTGAGAGTCCCTTTTTTAGCCATGTTGGACGAAGGGCCCAGAGAGAGAAAATATTTACCATAGTGTAGCTTTAAAATAGCGCTGATGCCGCCAACATAACAAAACCCTAAAACGTTATTAATACTGCGCAACCATAATCCATAGAAAATCATATAGATAAATCTCAGTCTTCCTCTTCTAGTTTAAATGAAAAAGTTGAACCTCTAAGTCATATAGACTAACCTTTCACAAAATATTGCAACTTTATGGTTTGTTTTACATGCGTTTATCAATCACTTCTATAAGTGCCGCTAATTTACTATATCGTGCAATGGTCTACTTTCTGCTGTCATTTTTCATGCTGGGTGCCTTTGAATACCTGACAAGCCAAAATACCTTAATGCCGGTTATATCACCGTATATCGCATTAATAGCGTTAATTATGTCAATTGCTGCAATCAGCTTACGGCG